>DASZXE010000319.1:0-3564 GCA_035546475.1 Kofleriaceae bacterium | reverse complement strand
GAACCAGACGCGCTACCACGGCGTCTCGCCGCCCACGCCGCATGGCGGCCCGCCGTCACCGCCCTCGTCCCCGGCAGCCCGCTGCGGCCGCCGACCTGCTGCAGCTCGATCCGGAGCTGAAGACGGAGGCGGTCGCCGCGCAGGTCGGCTTCGGCAGCGCGGGGCGGCTGGCGGCGGCGCTGCGGCGCGAACTGGGCGTCAGCGCGGCCGAACTGCGGCGGCGCCCGGACGATCCGTCGTCGCACCGGTCGTAGCGAGGGCCGCCGGGCCGCCGCGCCGCCGCATGCAGTCGCTGCAGCGGACGCGGCAGAAGCCGCGCGCGAGGTCACCGCACGCGAGCCCTGAATAGGGGCCGAACGCGGCCGTCCGACGGGTATGCTGCCGCCCATGTCGCGCGTCGCGGTCGCCACCACCCTGCTCGTCCTCCTCGGCGCGGCGACCGTATCGGCGCAGACGGCCACCACGTCGGACATGCCGACGGCGCGGGGCAACCCGCTCGAGTGCCGCGCGACGTATGCGAAGCCGGAGTGCTACGCGCAGCGGTTCTCCTGGACCGACGACCTCGGCGTGAGCTCGACGTTGATCGCCAAGGCGGCGGTCGCGAAGGACGCGCTCGCCGGCTTCCCCACGATCCACGCGCCCGCGTTCGTCAACGACGGCTACTACGGCAACGGCTCGAGCTGGATCTCGGCCTCCGCCCAGTCGTGGGTGAAGATCGATCTCGGCCGGCCGCTGGCGGTGAGCGGGATCAAGTTCGGCCGCGATCGCACGGGCTTCTACGACGATCGCGATCCCGGCGCGTTCGTGGTCCAGGTCGCGCTCTGGGACAACGTCTACGCCAGCGGCGACGACACCGGCGACGCCGCCGAGTACCGCACGGTCTACGACTCGGCGGCGGCGGGCTTCGACCCGACGATCGTCGGCAAGCAGACGATCGTCGTCAGCTTCCCGCCGGTCAACGCCCGCTTCGTGAAGCTCCGCGTCGCCAAGGCGGGGGCGGCGATCGACGAGATCGAGGTCGCCGGCATGCCGGCGGGACAGTGTCCGACCGGCACGACGCGCGCGGGCGGCTTCTGCCTCGCCGAAGCGAGCTCGCTCGGTGATGGTCAGTGGGTGGTGCTCGAGGTGAACCAGTTCGGCACGTACGACAGCCGCCCGCCGGCGACGACCGGCAACGAGGGCTATGTGACGTCCTGGGGCCACGCGACGCCGGTCACCGTCCCGTCGCTGCCGGCCGCGGATCTCGTCAACGCCGCGTCGTCGATCTGGGTCGCCCGCACGACGCTTGCACCGAACGTCGTGGCGCTGGAGTCGCTGCGCAACCCCGGCTACTTCCTCACCGAGTGGGACGACGGCTTGACGATGACCGCGAAGGTCGGCGACGACTTCACGATGACGGCGTCGGGCCGGCTCGCGTTCTGGCACCAGCTCCGCGGCGCCACCGCCGGGTTCGCCAAGTGCATCATCCCCATGAGCACGGAGGGGATGTCGCTGGCGTTCGTCGAGCCAGCGCCCCACGATCCCAGGACGTGCGAGGCCGTCTCCTACGTCACGGTCTCCCGCCTCTAGCCCCGCCAGGAGACCAACCGGATCGAGCGGATCACCAACAACGGGCGACCTCGAGGCGTGCCGATGCGGATCGACAAGGCGGTGGCGCACGGCCTCGCGCCCGGCGTGTCCGTCGTCGGCATCGGCGAGGGGGATGCCGATCGCCGCGACCGCGAAGGCGGGCTCGACGAAGGTGGTCTGGGGGCTCGGCGGCTCTTCATGCGCCTCATGCTCCCGCGGGCACCACTCGCCGACGTCAGGCGACCGTAGTAGGATAACTGGTATGACAGCAGCCAAGGTGGCGGTGACGATCCCCGAACATCTGCTCGGACGGGCCCGCGCGGCGGTGCGGCGTGGTGAGGCGCGCTCGCTGAGCGCCTATGTGAGTGCGGCGCTCGCGGAGAAGACGACGATGGCTGACCTGGTGCGGATGCTCGATGAGATGCTGGCGGCGAGCGGCGGGCCACTGACCAAGGCCGAAGAGCGTGCGGCGGAACGCGCCCTGTACGGCTCGTCGAGGCGGCGGGCGCGGCGGTGAGCCTCACGCTCGATAGCGGGGCGTTGATCGCTTTCGAGCGCGGTGACCGCATGGTCATCGCCATCGTGAGGAAGGCCGCGCAGGCGAAGGAGGTCCTCGCGGTGCCAGCGGGTGTCGTCGGTCAGGTCTGGCGGGATGGTCGCCGACAGGTTGCGCTGGCGCGACTCCTGTCCTCCGATCTCCTGGAGATCGAAGGCCTCGACGACGAGCTCGCCCGCAAAGCCGGGCAGCTCTGCGGCATGACCGGATCGTCCGACGTCATCGACGCATCGGTAGTCTTGTGCGCCAGGGCTCGCGATCATGCTGTCCTGACCAGCGACCCGGAGGACATCGCACGTCTCGGTCCCGAGCTTCGCATCATCGCCGTCTGATCCGAGCGCGATGACGGAGGACCACGACGAGGAGGACGAGCCGATCCGGATGGACTTCCGGGACGAGGCGACGGCGCGGAGGTGGATCGAGGAGACGCGGGTGAAGCGGCCGTACCGGCCGAGGTTCTTCGCGGCGTTCGCGGCGGCGCTGGCGGGGCGGCAGGGGCTGCGGGTGCTGGAGCTTGGCTCGGGGCCGGGGCAGCTTGCGCGCGAGCTCCTCGGCCACTGCGACGTCGAGCGGTACGTCGCGCTCGACTTCTCGCCGGCGATGCACGCGATCGCGGGCGAGCAGCTCGGCGAGCTGGCGGGGCGGGTGACGTTCGTGGTCCGCGACTTCCGCGAGGCGGCGTGGGCGGACGGGCTGGGCGCGTTCGAGGCGGTGGTCACCATGCAGGCGGCGCACGAGACGCGGCACAAGCGCCACCTGGTGCCGCTGCTCGAGCGGGCGCGCACCGTGCTGGTGCCCGGCGGCGTGCTGCTCTACGCCGATCACTACTTGACGCCCGAGACGCGCTTGCCGGCGCTCGCCCCTGCGCGCGAAGAGCAGCCGCTCGCGCTCGAGCGGGCCGGCTTCGTCGACGTCCACCTGCGCCACGAGGAGGGCAACCTGGCCCTCTGGTGCGGCACCAATCCTTGACGGCGGCGCCGACGGCTGTCCATGGCGGGTCAGGTGCAGGTCGCGGCGGTCCCGAGGGTGACCACGGTGCCGTTCAGGCCGATCTGCCGGATGAAGCAACCGTCGATGACGTTGAGCAGCTTGCCGTCGTCCGACGCCGACATGCTGCCCAGCTTGGTGAAGCGGGCGGCGGTGCCGGTGCCGTCGGTGAGCCCGGGTGTGCCCGGCTTGCCGGCGAGCAGCCGAGCGCGAGCTGCGGAGCTACCTCGCGTGCGGTGACCTGGCGCGCGGCTTCGGCCGCGTCCGCTGCGGCGACTGCGGCTTCGATCGGCTGGTCGCGTTCGTGCGAGGGCGGGCGGTGTATCCGTCGTGCCGCGGTCGGCGGATGGTGGACCTCGCCGCGCACCTCGTCGACCGCGTCCTGCCGCCGGCGCGCTATCGCCAGTGGACGCTGTCCTTGCCGTGGCGCCTGCGCCCGCGGCTCGCCCGCG
>DASZXE010000318.1:0-4153 GCA_035546475.1 Kofleriaceae bacterium | reverse complement strand
GAGCGCGTCGGCCGCGACCTGCGTCATGATCGTGTAGGTGCCGGTGCCGATCTCCTGGGTGCCGGCCTGCACCAGCACGCGGCCGTCGGCGCCGAGGCGGGCGCGCGCGGCCGACGGTTGCTGCGGCGCCGGCCGGGTCGCGGTCGCCACGCCGCTGCCGATCAGGTATCGGCCGTCGCGGGTGGCGCGAGGCGCGCGCGCGCGCGGCGCCCAGCCGAACCGCTCGGCGCCCTGGTGATAACACTCGAGCAGCGACTTGCTCGACCACGGCCGTCCGTCGGACGGATCGACGTCGGCGTGGTTGATGCGGCGCAGCTCGACCGGATCGAGGCGGACCGCGTACGCCAGCTCGTCGAGCGCCGACTCGAGCGCGAACGTGCCGGTCGACTCGCCGGGCGCGCGCATGTAGGTCGGCGTCGGGATGTCGATCTCGACGAGCCGCTGCGAGGTGACGACGTTCGGGCACGCGTAGAGCATCCGGCTGATCGCCGAGCAGCCCTCGGTGAACTCGTCGAAGCGCGACGTCTCCGACAGGACGTCGTGGCGGATCGCGGTCAGCCGGCCGGTCTTTTCGGCGGCGATCGACAGCTTCTGCACGGTCTTGGGCCGGTGGCCGCACAGCGACTGCATCTGCTGGCGCGTCACCACCAGCTTGACCGGCCGGTTCGTGATGCGCGCGCCGAGCGCGGCGAGCATGACGTGCGACCACGGCGCGCCCTTGCCGCCGAAGCCGCCGCCGCAGAAGTGGTTGACGACCCGCACGGCGTCGGGCGCGAGGCCGAAGACCTCGGCGAGCCGGCGGCGCACCGCGAAGATCGCCTGCGTCGAGTCGTAGACGGTGAGCTGATCGGGGCCGCGCCAGACGGCGATCGTCGCGTGCGGCTCCATCGGGTTGTGGGTCTCGACCGGCGTCCGGTAGGTGACGTCGAGGCGGTGGGGCGCGGCGGCGAGCGCGGCATCGACGTCGCCGCGCTTGCTGTCGGCGGGGCTGGTCGGGCCGCCGGCCGACGAGGGCGGGCGCGCGCTGACGAGGTCGGCCTCGAGGTCGGTGACCGCGGGCCGCCCGTCGTAGCTGGCCTCGACCCGCCTGGCGGCGTCCTGCGCCCGCTCGAGGGTGTCGGCGACCACCAGCGCGATCGGCTGATCGTGGTAGAGGACCTCGGCGCCCTGCAGCACCTGCACGACGCGGTCGTTCGGCTTGGTCTTGGCCTTCGCGCCCGGCAGCGGCGGCGCCGTCAGGTGGGTGACGACCGCGATCACGCCGGGCGCGCGCTCGGCGGCGGCGGTGTCGATCGCCGTGATCGTCCCCGGCGCGGTGGTGGCGCCGACGATGACCGCGTGCGCGACCTGCGCGACCTGCGTCTCGGCGGCGTAGGTCGCGCCGCCGGTGACCTTCTTCTGGCCGTCGACGCGATCCAGGTCGCGGCCGGTCCACGGGCGGTTCATGGCGCACCTGCCGCGTCGGTGAGGGCGCGCACGATCGCGCGCTTCGCCAGCTCGACCTTGAACTTGTTGTCGCGGCGCGGGGTGGCGCCGGCGAGCGCGGCCTCGGCGGCGCGCGCGAAGGTGGCGGGCGTCGGTGGCTGGCCGACCAGCGCGTCCTCGGCGGACCTGGCCCGCCACGGTCTGGTGGCGACGCCGCCGAGCGCGAGCCGCGCGGAGGCGATCAGGCCGGCCTTCAGCTCGAGCGCGGCCGCCGCCGACGCGAGCGCGAACGCGAACGCGGCCCGGTCGCGCAGCTTCACGTAGCGCGAGCGGGCGGCGAACGGCGACGCCGGCAGCTCGACGTCGGTGACCAGCTCGCCGTGGGCGAGGACGCTCTCGACCTCGGGATGATCGCCGGGCAGCGTGTGGAAGTCGCCGATCGGGATCGCGCGCTCGCCTCTCGGGCCGCGCACGTGGACGACGGCGTCGAGGGCGACCAGCGCGACGCACATGTCCGACGGATGGGTCGCGATGCAGTGATCGCTGGTGCCGAGGATCGCGTGCGAGCGCGTGTAGCCGTCGAGCGCCGCGCAGCCGCTGCCGGGCTGGCGCTTGTTGCAGGCGGTGCCGACGTCGCGGAAGTACGGGCAGCGGGTGCGCTGGAGCAGGTTGCCGCCGACGGTCGCCATGTTGCGCACCTGCGGCGAGGCGCCGGCGAGGATCGCCTCGGCGAGCACCGGGTAGCGCTCGGCGACGAGCGGGTGGTTGGCGACGTCGCTGTTGCGCGCCATCGCGCCGATGCGGACGCCCTGCCCGGCCGCCTCGATCGTGGCGCGCGGCAGGCGGCCGACGTCGACGAGCGCGCTCGGCTGCATGACGTCGAGCCGCATGAGATCGACGAGCGTGGTGCCGCCGCCGAGGAAGGCGGCGCCGGCGCCGGCGCCCGCGGTCAAGGCCGCCTGCTCGTCGTCGGCGCGGACGTAGGTGAACGGCCTCATGTCAGCTCGCCTTTCGCGCGCTCTGGATGGCGGCGACGATGTTCGGGTAGGCGCCGCAGCGGCAGAGGTTCCCGCTCATCTGCTCGCGGACCTGATCGTCGGTGACCGCGCGGCCCTCGGAGAGCAGCGCGACGGCGCTCAGGATCTGGCCCGGGGTGCAGTAGCCGCACTGGAAGCCGTCGTGGCTGACGAAGGCGGCCTGCACCGGGTGGAGCGCGTCGCCCCGGGCGAGGCCCTCGATCGTCGTGATCGGCGTGCCCTGCGCGGCGATCGCCAGCGTGAGGCAGGCGTTGACCGCGCGGCCGCCGGCGAGCACGGTGCACGCGCCGCACTGGCCGGCGTCGCAGCCCTTCTTGCTGCCGGTGAGGCCGAGCCGCTCGCGCAGCGCGTCGAGCAGCGAGACGCGGGGCTCGACGCGCAGCTTGTGCTCGGTGCCGTTGACCTCGAGGACGATGTCGACCTCGCCCTCGGCCGGCGGGTTGGCGGCGAGCGGCGGCTCGGTGGTCGGCCGCTTGCGGTGACACGACGGCAGGAGCGCGAGGCCGAAGCCGGCGACCAGGCTGTGGACCGCGAAGTCGCGCCGCGAGATGCCGCGGCCAGCGCGGCGCGCGCGGCGGAGCGCGTTCGTCGCGGCGCCGAGCGCCGACGGCAGGTGGACCGCCAGGCGATCGGCCGGCGTGTGGGCGAAGCGGACCACGCCAGCCTCGTCGATGACGAAGGCGGCGTCGGTGCCGGGCGCGACGCCGTAGCGCTCGGCGACCGCGGCGATGTCGGAGGCGAGCCGCGGCGCGGGGGTGGCGAACCGTTCGAGATCGTCGTCGGGGCGGAACGACCAGACGCCGGCGTCGGCGACGACGATCATGTCGGCGCCCAGGCCGCGCAGCTCGGCGCGGATGGCGGCCTGCTCCTCGTCACGACCGTCGGGCACCCAGCCGCGCGCGAAGGCGAGGACCCAGGGGATGCCGCGAGGCGACGAGCACGAGAGGCCGCTGGCCTCGTGGAGGACGAAGGACGGCGCGCTGTCGCCGGCTCGCAGGTGGGCGTGACGCATGATGACTCCGGCGGGATCCGCAGACCGCGATGCAAGCGCGGCGCCGTTCGAGCGGAGGCGCCCTCGGCTGGATCGTCGACGGGGCCGGCCCGGCGGACGTCACTCCCGCGAGCGCTCACGCCCGGCCGGGCGCTGGCGCACGGTCGATGGATCGGTCAGCGCGCGAAGGCGGCGCGGAGCAGCGCGTCGGCGGACTTGATGGCGGCGACTCGATCGATGATGGAGGCGGGGGCGAGGAGCGGCGCGACGAGGTCGCCGGCCGGGCGGCGCGGCTTGCGGTTGTCGACGAAGGCCTGGCCGAGGCGGCGGACGAGGCCGCCGGGATCGGTGCCGGGCAGCTCGATCGGCCCCGGCTTGAGGACGGGCGCCTCGTGCCAGCGGGCGGCGAGCGAGGTGAGCGGCGCCTGCTCGGACCAGATCGTCGTCAGCTCCTGCAGGCCGAGGTCGCGGCCGGCGAGCGCGGCGCCGCCGGCGACGTGGCCGAGCCACGCGAGCCACATGCGCGGCAGCGCGGCGACGATCGCGGCGCGGGGGCCGGTCGCGCGCGGGCCGTAGAGCTCGTTGAAGCGGAGCGACGGCGTGAGCCAGAGCGCGGCGGCGAGCGTGGCGCCGGCGGGCGCGCGCCACGGCGCGCCGGTGATCGCGAGGGTCGCCGCGTCGACGGCGGCGGTGGCGTCGG
>DASZXE010000317.1:0-17278 GCA_035546475.1 Kofleriaceae bacterium | reverse complement strand
GGGCGCGGCCGGTGTATCGTCGACGCGATGGAGGAAGGGGACGCGATCGAGCGTTACGGATTGCCGCCGCGTGAAGACGAGCTGCCGCACATCCGCGATGCGCTCGCGGAGGCCACGCGCCTCGAGGCGGAGGGCGAGGGTGACACGACGTACATGAAGGAGCTGTGCGTGCTCCTGTTCGCCGCAGGCCGCGTCGAGGACTCGCTGGTCGTCTGGCGCGCCAAGCGGGCGAGCTTCGACGCCGGGTGCAGCATCGACGTCCAGCTCCTGTGCGGCGCCGGCTTCGACGCCACGCTCCGCTACCTGCAAGGCCTCGACGACGACGACGCGCGCGAGGCGTACGCCTACATCCTCCGTTGCGACGCCGCCGGTGACCGCGGACCACGGCGCGCGATCGGCCGGCTCGCCTCGGTGCTGCCCGACTACCGCCGCTACTACGGCCTCGTCTGACCTTCGCCCGGGCCGGGCGGGTCAGTCGCGGCGGTACATGGTGACGACGCAGGCGCCACCGAGGCCGAGGTTGTGCTGGAGGGCGACCTTGGCGCCCTCGACCTGGCGCTCGCCGGCCTGGCCGCGCAGGTGCCAGACGAGCTCGGTGCACTGGGCGAGCCCGGTCGCGCCGAGCGGGTGGCCCTTCGACAGCAGGCCGCCCGACGGGTTGGTGACGAACTTGCCGCCGTAGGTGTTGTCGCCGTCGGTGATGAACTTCTCGGCCTCGCCCTCCTTGCACAGGCCGAGCGCCTCGTAGGTGAGCAGCTCGTTGGCCGTGAAGCAGTCGTGCAGCTCGACGACGTCGACGTCCTCCGGCCCGAGGCCGGCCTTGGCGTAGACCTTGTCGGCCGCCGCCTTCGCCATGTCGTAGCCGATCATCTTGATCATCGACTTCTCGTCGAACGTCGTCGCGAAGTCGGTCGTCATCGCCTGCGCCGCGATGTAGACCGGCCGATCGATGCCGTGCTTGCGCGCGAAGTCGTCCGACGCGAGCACCGCCGCCGCCGCGCCGCAGGTCGGCGGGCAGCACTGGTAGCGCGTCAGCGGATCGAAGACCTCCTCGGACGCGAGCACCTGCTCGGTCGTCAGGATCTCCTTGAACAGCGCGTACGGGTTCTTCGCCGCGTGGCGCCGCGCCTTCGCGCTGATCGCCGCGAACGTCTCGCGCCTGGTGCCGTACTTCCACCGGTACTCGCGGGCGGCGCCGCCGAACATCTGCGCGGTCGGCGGAGCCTGCGAGAAGCCCTGGACCTCGCTCATCAGATTGGCGTGCTTGTCCATCGGATTGGTGCGGTCGGTCCACTTGGCCGCCAGCGCGCCCTTCTCCATCTGCTCGAAGCCGACGACGAGCACGCACTCGGCCGCGCCGGCCGCGATCGCCTGGGCGCCGAGCATCAGGGCCGAGCTGCCGGTCGAGCAGTTGTTGTTGACGTTGAAGACCGGGATGCCGGTCAGTCCGATCTCGTAGACGGCGCGCTGGCCACACGTCGATTCGCCGAAGACGTAACCGGCATAGGCCTGCTCGACCTGGTCATACGGAATGCCGGCGTCGGCGAGCGCGGCCTTGCCCGCCTTCGCCGCCATCACGTTGTACTCCTCGCTCTTGCCGGGCTTGGCGAAGGGGACCATCCCGACGCCGATGACGTTGATCTTGCGAGTCATGGATTCACTCCTTCTGGGTGGGCGGGGGATGGTTCAGACGAGGCCCTTGAGCAGGCCGAGGCGGTGGGCGACCGCGACGTCGCCGTCGACGCGCAGCTTCCCGTGCTGGAACAGCGAGCGGACGTCGCCGGCGGCGAGGCCGGCCAGATCGGCGTCGGCGATCGTGAACGTGGTGGCGGGCGCGCCGTGCACGCCCTCCTTCACCGACGTGCCGTCGACGGTCCACGCCGACGCCGGGTCGGTGACCTTGAAGGCGACGGTGGCGCCGAGCTCCTTGCCGAGGTCGGGCCGCTCGCCGAGCCGCTTGCCGAGCGCGGCGAAGAAGGCCGGGGCCTTCGCGGCGGCAGCGGGAGCCGCCGAGGCTGCGGAGGCCGCCGAGGTGGCCGGCCCGCCGGCCGCGCGCGCCCTGGCGACCGCCGCCGCGGCCGCCGCCGGGTCGATCTTCTGCAGGAACGACAGCTTCTGCGACGCCATCACGTTGCCGCTGATCTTCAGCTTGCCGGTCGTGAACAGCTTCATCGGATCCGACTTGCCGGTCGTCATGTCGATGAAGTCCGCCTCGCTGATCTCGAGCGTGCAGTCGGCGGCGCCGGCGCCCTCGGTCACCGCGCCCTTGCCGTGCTTGAGATCGACGAGCCAGGCGGAGTCGGGATTCGTGATCTTGAACAGGTAGCTGGCATTGACCTTGCCGACCAGCTCGGGATTCCGCTCGACGTGATCGCGAATGGCGATGAAGACGTCCCAGGTCGTCGGCGCTCCGCCGGCGGCCGGGGCCGCAGCCGCACCACCGGCGCCCGCCGCAGCCGCACCGCCCCCGGCGCCGAGCCGCTTCTCCATCTCCGCCATCACCAGCTCCGGCGTGATCTTCTTCAGGAAGCCGAGCTTCTGCGACGCCATCACATCGCCGGAGATCTTCAGCTTCCCCGTCGAGAACAGCTTCATCGGATCGGCCTGGCCGCTCGCCATCGCCATGAAGTCGGCATCGCTCAGCTCGAGCGTGCACTTCGGCGCCGCGCCGGCGCCGGCGGTCACCGAGCCGGGCGGCGTCGCCAGGTCGATCGTCCACACGCTGTCCGGCGCGCTCAGCTTGAACTGGAAGACGGTCTTCACCTTCTCGGCGACGTCCGGGTTCTTGCCGACGAACGCGTGCATCGCGTGGAAGATGTCGGCCGACACCGGCACCCGCGCCGCGCCCGCGCCCGCCGCCAGCGGCGTCGTGCCCACGCCGCCCGCCTTCTTCGCGGCCGGCTTCGGGATCTCGGCGAACAGCTCGACCGCCGCGTTCGAGATCGCGACGACGTTGCGCTCCTTCACCCGCGTGCGGAAGACGATGCGCGTGTCGCTCTCCTTCCACATCTCGGTGACGAGCGTCTCGCCCGGCATCACCGGCGTCGCGAAGCGCACCTGGATGCTCTTGAACCAGTCGGGGTTGCCGTCGGGCGCGAACGCCTGCACCACGTGGCGGCCGGCGTAGCCGAAGCTGCACAGGCCGTGCAGGATCGGCCGGTCGAAGCCGAACGCCTTGGCGAAGCCGGGGTCGGCGTGCAGCGGGTTCCAGTCGCCCGACAGCCGGTAGAGCAGCGCTTGGTGCTCCGGCACCTGCTCCTCGACGACCTTGTCGGGCGCGCGGTCGGGCGGGACGTTGACGTCCTGGCTGGGGCCGCGGTCGCCGCCCCAGCCGCCGGCGCCGCGCACCGCCGTCGTCACCTCGTTGCGCACGAGCTCGTTGCCGCTCTCGTCGTAACTGACGATCTCGGTGACGACCAGCGCCATCTTCCCCTTGTCGAAGATGTCCTTGATGCGCGCGCGGTGGGTCAGCTTGGCGGACAGCGGCAGTGGCCGCTTGAGCTCGGTGTACTGCGCGCCGTGCAGGACGCGGTCGAGGCCGTACTTGAGGCCGGGCGCCTGCTTGCCCTCCTTGCCGAGCGTCAGGATCATGTTGATGGCGGGGATGACGCCGTAGGTCGGCAGCGCCTTCATCCCCTTGCCGTGCAGCTCGTAGACGAGCTGGAGGTCGCGGTCGTCGCCGGGGTGGGTCGCGGCGCCGACGCCGAGCGCGTACAGCGCGAGGTCGCGCGGCTCGTAGCTCGACTGCGTCTCGGGGAAGCGGTAGCCGAGCGCGGCGTCGACGTCGATGAGGTCGTTGCCGCCCTTCGACGGCCCCGCCTCGAGGTTCGCCATGATCGGCTCCATCGAGGCGGTGATCGTCGGCGGGTGGGTCGTCTTCTCGAACTGCGTGATCTCGCCCCACGCCGCGTCGACCGCCTCCGGCGTGATCGGCCGGCCGAGGCGGAAGGTCTTGCCGCTCGACCGCTCCCACCGCAGCTTGCCCATGAAGCCGCCGCCGACCTCGAACAGGCCGCCGGTCTCCTCGGACGACTCGTGGCAGAGGCGGGCGACCAGCGGACTGACGAACTCCGGCTTGAGCGCGTCGATCAGGTTCTGCGGCAGCACCGTCTCGGTCATTCGCGAGCCGGCGATGGGGGCGATCGTATTGACCAGGATGTTGCGCTTCTTGCCCTCGAGCGCGAGCGTGTACGCGAAGCCGACGACGCCGAGCTTCGCCGTCGAGTAGTTGGCCTGGCCGAAGTTGCCGTAGATGCCGGCGGCCGACGCCGTCATGATGACGCGGCCGTAGCCCTGATCGCGCATGTACGGCCACGCGGCGTGCGTGCAGCGGAACGCGCCGAGCACGTGGACCTTGTAGATGAGGTCCCAGTCCTGCTGCGACATCTTCGGGAACGACGTGTCGCGGAGGATGCCGGCATTGTTGATCAGGATGTCGACGCGGCCGAACGCGTCGATCGCGGTCTTGACGATCTTGTCGCCGTCCTCGACCGAGTCGTGGTTGGCGACCGCGCTGCCGCCGGCCGCCTTGATCTCGTCGACGACCTTGTCGGCGGCCGACGACGACTTGCCCTCGCCGGTGAAGCTGCCGCCGAGGTCGTTGACCACGACGTGGGCGCCGCGCGAGGCCAGCAGCAGCGCGTGCGAGCGGCCGAGGCCGCCGCCGGCGCCGGTGACGATCGCGACCTTGCCATCGAACCGAAGCTCGTTGCTCATCGAGTGCTCTCCGTGTCAGTGCGGGTAGCGTGGCTGTCTTGGTTGTCGTGGTCTGTCGAGAAACTGCCACTGTCCGGTTCGCCGGACAGGATCCTCGGGAACAGCGCCTTCCAGCGGGCGATCAGGCCGCCGACCCGGGCCTCCTCGCCGTGGAGCAGCGCCGTCGTCGCCGCGCCCATCATCAGGTGGAGCGTGAGATCGAGCGCCTGCTCGAAGCCGGGCCGCGCGGTCACGTCCTTGCCCATCATGGCGCCGGTCTGGTGGAGGATGCCCTCGCGCATCGCGCGCTCGGCGACGGTGAGCACGCGGCGCAGGTCGGGATCGGTGCGGGCGGCGGCGCGCAGCTCGAGCGCGACCTGGAACAGGGGGCCGCTGAAGCACTCCCACAGGAGGTCGAGCACCGCCTCGATGCGGCCGGGGCCGGCCGGCAGGTCGGCGGCGCGCGCCTTCAGCTCGCGGGCGCGCATCTCGACGAGGTGCCCGATCGTCGCGACCAGCAGCTCGGCCTTGGACGGGAAGTGGTGGAGGAGCGCGCCGCGCGACACGCCCGCGCGCCGCTGCACCTCGAGCGTCGTCGTGCCCGTGAACCCGTGCTCGATCAGGCTGTCGACCGCCGCATCCAGCAGCACGCGCCGCATCTCGTCGCGCCGCTGCGCCTGCGTCCTCGGCTGCCGGTTCGGGGCCTCCATCCGCCCCGTTGCGTACCCCGCCACAAACAATCAGTCAAGACTGACCGCAAGAAACCGATTGAATCTCATGACATGCGTCTCGAAGCTGGCGCCGCGGACGGTATCGGTGACCCCGATACCATGGACCCTCGCGAGACGATCGAGGCCTTCGACGCCTACCTGGCCGAGCACGCCCACGAGCTCGCGCGGAGGTTGGGCCATGGTGTTTAGACGACATCGCGGCCTGCCGGCGCCCCCCGAGCGTGATCGGCTGACGGCGGCGATGGCGGGCATCGGCATGCGCTTCGCCGTGGAGCCGGAACCCGGCGCGAACGTCGAGGACACCCTCTACTTCGCGTCCATCGAGGGCATGGAGCAGGGCGACCTGCGCGTGCTCGCGCTGCTCGTGAGCTGGTTCGGTGTTCACCACGGGCGCATCAACGTCGACCGGCTGACGCGCGTCGTGACGGAACACGGCACACCGAGAGTCCGTGCCCTGTGGAGTGCGCTCGCGACCTGGAAGGCGGCCGACCGGCGCTACCGTCGCCTCGCCGCCCTGCACGGCGGCGAGCGGATCGACCTCCTCTCCACCGGGACGGACTTCCACCTCCGTCGGCACGGGGAGGATCCGCGCTTCGCTTCGACGTGCCTGCGCGTGCCGGCGAACGTGCTGCGCGACCGGCCGTCGGACATCGCGTCGCCCGAGGAGGTCGCGCGCCGGCATGCCGCCTACCGGCAGCGCGTGATGATGGGGCCGTCGTATCGCGCGGATCTGTGGGCGGCGATCGCGGCGCAGCCGACGCTGACCGCCTCGGAACTGGCGCGCGGCACGTACGCGTCGTTCGCGTCGGCGTGGCAGGTCAAGCGCGACTTCGCGATCGTCGAAGCCGCGGCCTCGCCGGCCCGCGAACGTGACGAGCGCGGGGTCAGCGGGTGAAGAGCTGGACGGTGTCGAACGGGACGCGCTGGACGGTGTCGGCGTCGAGGCGGGCGAAGGGGAGGAGGGCGGCGCGCGAGGTGCGATTGCCGGCCTGGTGGACGATGAAGCCGGCGCGGGTGGCCCCGGCGTCGAGCAAGGCGCGGAGGCACGCGGCCATCCGCTCGGCCTCGGGCGAAGGCGATGGGTTCGGGTCGCGCGGCGGCGCGGCGCGCGCGGCCTCGCGTTGCGCCTTCCAGCGCGCGATCTTGGCGTCGCCCCATCCGCGACGGACGAGCTCGCGGACGTCGCGCTCCGACCACGGCGGATCGGGTGTGTCGTCGCGCGCGCCGAGCGCGGTGCCGCAACTGCACTTCTCGAACGTCGCGTAGAGCTGCTCGCCGGCGAGCGACTTTCCGATCGCCCGGTCGTCGACGCGGTCGCAGTGCAGGTGGTGGGCGCGCGCGCTCGCCTCGAGCACCGACGGCGCCGGCGGACCCGCGATCACCAGATAGACCAGCTCGCACACGACCCGAGCGTAGCAGCGGCCCGGCGTGCCGAGGCGCGGCGGCGGCGGTCGGACCGCGGGCGCGTGGCGACGAATCGGCAGGACGCGCGCGAGGCGGGCGGTTACGATCGGCGCATGGCGCGGACGTTCACCGAGCGCATCTGAGACCGGGTCCGGGCCGGGGCGGGCCGGCTCCATCGGCTGACCGCAGGCAGGGTCGCCCGGCTGTGGGCGACACGGGTGTCGTACGTGCTGCTGGCGGTCGCGCTCCTCGACGAGCTGGCGAGCGGCGTGTCGTCGGTCGCGTCGCCGGAGATCGAGCGGACGTTCGCGATGTCGCACGCGACGCTCGCGGCGCTGCTGTTCGTCGGGCCCGGCGTGGTGTCGCTCGTGCTCGAGCCGATCGTGTTCCTGCTGGCGGACCGCCACCCGCGCGCGTGGTTCGTCCGCGGCGGACTGACGGTGATGGCCGGCACCGCGCTGGCGGCGGCGTTCGCGCCGGGGCCGATCGCGCTGGCGATCGTCCTGGCGATCTCGTGGGTGGCGACCGGCGCCGGGGTGTCGCTGGCGCAGGCGACGCTGCTCGACGCCGCGCCGGCCGAGCGCGCGCGGACGATGGCGCGGTGGACCTTCGCGTCGCTGATCGGCGACCTCGCGGCGCCGGCGCTGCTGATGTTGCTCGGCGCGACCGGCGTCAGCCTCGGCGGCGCCCACTGGCGCGCGACGTACGTCGTCGTCGCCGCGCTGCTGGCCGCGTGGGCCGTGGTGACCTGGGTGACGCCGATCCCGCGCGGCGTCGGCACCGTCGACGAGGACGTGGCCGCGCAGACCGCTGCCGCGCAGCCCGCGCCGGAGCCGCGGGGGCTGATCGCCGGCCTGCGCGAGGCGCTCCGCGATCGCGTGCTGCTCGCCTGGCTGTTCGGCCTCCAGCTCTGCGATCTGCTCGACGAGATCCTGATCGTCTTCGCCGCGCTGCACGTGCGCGAGGTCCTCCACGGCAGCCCGGCGGCGCAGGCCGCGGTCGTCGGCGCGTCGATGCTCGGCGGCGCCGCGGGCCTCGTCGCGCTCGACCGCCTGCTCGCGCGCGGACGCGCCGAGGCCGACCTGCTCGTCGCCTCCGGCCTCGCCTGCGCCACGGCGTTCGCCGCATGGCTGTTCGCGCCGACGGTCTGGCTGTCGGCCGCGCTGATGTTCGCCGTCGGCGCGACCGCGTCGCCGCTCTATCCGCTCGTCGCCGCGCAGGCGTACGCGCGCCGCCCCGCCGCCTCCGGCAGCGTCCTCGCCGCCGGCCACCTCTTCGGCCCGCTCGGCCTCGCGCTGCCGTACCTGATCGGCGTCGTCGCCGACCACGCCGGCACCCGCGTCGCCCTGGCGTTGCTCATCGTCGAGCCGCTCGGCCTCGTCGCGCTGACCGTCGCGCTGCGCCGCCGCGCGCCGCCGCGGAGCTCCGGCTGACGGCGCGCCGCGCCTGACACGTTCGAGCGCTGCCGCGTATTGCCGCGGCGATGACCTTCGAGCACGCGCGATCGACGTCCACGTCCATCGGCGGGTCGGTGGGCGAGGGGGAACCGGGCAAGCGCACCTTCACGGAGCGCATCCAGCGGCAGGCGCGCGGCACGGGCACTCCTCCCGACGGTGTGATCGGCGACGCGCCGATGGCGCCGTACACCAGCGAGCTCGGTCAGTCGTTCGGCATCGATCTGTCCGGAGGCGCCGCGTTCGGCGACCCCGCGGAGGTGAGCGAGGAAGCCGAGGCGGCGGCGGGAGAAGACGAGGTCGTGGGCGAGGAAGAGCTGGCGGGTGAGGGTGAGGGTGAGGTGGCGGGCGAGGCCGAGGGCGAGGAGGCCGCCGAGGAGGAGCACGGCGGCGCCGGGGTCGAGCCCGAAGAGCTGCCGTTCGGGATCCAGATGCGCGGCGATGGCCACGAGGACAGCGAGGCGATCCACGCGGCCGCCGCGCGCGGCCTCGGCGGCGCGGCCGACCGGCTCCCGTACCACGATCGGATCCAGCGCTCGTTCGGCCATCACGACGTCGGCCACGTCCGCGCGCACGTCGGCGGTCCGGCCACACAGGCCTGCGACGCGATGAGCGCGGAGGCGTACGCGACCGGCGACGCGGTCGCGTTCCGCGGCGCGCCGTCGCTGCACACGGCCGCGCACGAGGCCGCCCACGTCGTGCAGCAGCGGGCGGGCGTGTCGCTGAAGGGCGGCGTGGGAGCCGCGGGCGATCGCCACGAGCAGCACGCCGACCGCGTCGCCGATCTCGTCGTGCGCGGCGCGAGCGCCGAGGCGGCTCTCGACGAGGTCGCCGGCGCCGGGCGCGCGACCGCCGGCGTGCAGAGGCAGCTCGTCGACTGGATGACGAAGACCCCCGTAGCGGCGCCGGAGTGGCACGTGCAGATCCCGGGGGCCCAGCGGCCGACGGCGCCGACGGCTCCTCCGGCCGCACCAAGGCAGGTGCCGAAGAAGCCGGTGCCGAAGGTCGTGCCGAAGCCGCTGCCGAAGAAGGTCGTGCCGAAGCCGGTGCCGAAGAAGCCGGTGCCGAAGCCGGTACCCAAGGCGGTGCCGAAGCCGGCTCCGCGTCCGCTGTCGGAGCTCGAGAAGCTCGAGGGCGACCTCGCCCGCATGCAGAACGCCGCGGCCGTCGCGAAGAAGCAGCCGGTCGCGCGGTGGTTGACGCCGCCTGGCGGGAAGGCGGTTGCGACGCCGAGGCCGCCGGCGAAACCCGCGGTCGTGCACCCGGCCGTCGCGCATCCGGCCGTCAGGCATCCCGCCGCGGCCCCGCGCGTCGCCGCCCCCGCGCATCCCGCCGCCGCGCCGGCCCGCCGGCCGGTGCTCGACGCCGGCATGGTCGCCAAGCAGCACGACGCGACGGAGCTCCTCGCGATCTTCGTCTCGCCGGACGCGACCGCCGATGCGCGCGCGGCCGCCGCCCGGCGCTACATCCACGAGTTCCTCCGGCTCGAGCCCGACCTCGCACCGAAGTTCGGCGTCACGCCGCAGGATCTTGCGGGCCTGCCGGCCGACGATCTCGGCGACGCGTGGCTGCACGCCGACGACGCTCCGGTCCGGCAGCAGCTCCGCGCCGCGTACGTCGCGCGGCTCGACGAGGAGCTGGCGAAGCCCTCCACCGCGGAGACGCTGCGCCAGCACTACGCCTTCTGCCCGTTCGACGACTGCAAGCAGAAGATCCGGGCGCGGTTCCAGCAGCTCCTGCGCCAGCGCCCCGACCTCGCGTATCTCTCCTCGGCGTTCGGGATCGGCGCGCACGAGCCTGCCCACCAGGACGACAAGAAGACGCCGCTCGGGCCCGACGAGATCCTCACGCCGGAGGATCCGTACGCCCCGCCGCCGGACCCGAAGATCCGCTCGATCGATCACTTCATGGACTCGCTCGACGAGTGGTTCCGGAAGGCGCTCGGCCACGAGGACGCCACCGCGAAGCTGTCGGCCGAGTTCGAGATCGAGACCTGCATCCCCGGCCTGAAGTTCGCGCCCGGCTTCGAGCTCTCCGGCGGCTACGAGGGCGGCAAGTTCAAGCTGGCGGGCAGCGTCTCGCTCGCCGCCAAGGCCGAGGTCGGCGAGGAGGAGATGAAGGCGGCCGCCGAGCTGAAGGGCACGCTCGAGATCTCCGCCGAGGGCGCCGACATCAAGTCGGCCGTGCACATGATGATCCTCGCCATCCGGCGCCGCCTGGAGGCGACCGTCCCCGATCTCGCGCACAAGATCTTCGGCGACGGCCCCGTCGATCTCCACCGCATGCACGACGACGACAAGGCCTCGCTCGCCGTCGGCCTCGAGGGCAACGTCAGCGGGCAGGTCGGCGGCGCCGGCGCCAAGATCAGCCTCGGCGCCAAGCGCGAGTGGGAGACCACCGGCGCCGAGGGCACCGAGGAGCAGAAGGACAGCGACAGCCGCGAGGCCACGTTCACGATCAAGGGCGGCCTGGTCGCGAGCGAGTGCAAGGTGAGCCTCGAGCACGAGGGTGCGTCGACGACGCTCGGCTTCAAGGCCAAGGGGACGTACGAGGAGGAGGAGGGCAGCCACGCGTTCGACCAGTTCCTCGCCCAGCTCGGCGGCACCGCGCTGCAGGTGCGGAACGGCGACCAGGTGCTGCAGGGCCTCGCCGATCTCCTGCGCGCCCAGCTCGTCGGTCAGCTCGGCCGCGTGCCGAAGGCGAAGGACGAGGGCGAGTCGACGTTCGAGGTCGAGGCGAAGTGCGTCGACGGCACGTGGGTCGGCTCGATCAAGCTCGGCCACGAGCGCAAGCTCGAGCTGGAGCTCGGCGAGCACCTGAAGCTCGTCGGCAACATCGACGACACCGTCGCGAAGGCCGAGTTCGGCGAGGCGAAGGAAGCGAAGGAGGGGGCCAGGTAGGAGGCGAACGAGGCGACGAAGGAGCGACCGCGGGCTGCGCCGAACGCCTGCGCCGGCCCGCCGCCGCGGTAGCATGGGCCGATGAGCGCCGCCGACGGCGATGGGGCGCCCGCGCGGGCGGCGGCCGCGCCGATGCTGGCGCTGCGCGGCGTCGCGGTGAGCTACGGCGGGCGTCGCGTGCTCGACGACGTCAGCCTCGAGGTCGGGCGCGGCGAGCGGCTCGCGCTCATCGGGCCGAGCGGCAGCGGCAAGTCGACCGCGCTGCGGCTGTTCACCGGCCTCGCGTCGCCGAGCGCCGGCGCCGTCGAGGTCGACGGCGAGCGCCTGACGCCGCGCGTGCTGCCCGCGGTCCGCCGCCGCCTCGGCTACGTGATCCAGGACGGCGGCCTCTTCCCGCACCTCACCGCCGGCGACAACGTCGCGCTCGGCGTGCGCCAGCAGGGCTGGCCGGAGGCGCGCATCCGCGGCCGCGTCGACGAGCTGCTCGCGCTCGTCCGCCTTCCGGACGACCTGCTCGCGCGCTACCCGGTGCAGCTCTCCGGCGGCCAGCGCCAGCGGGTCGCGCTCATGCGCGCGCTCGTCCACGACCCGGCGGTGCTCCTCCTCGACGAGCCGCTCGGCGCCCTCGACCCGATGGTCCGCTCCGAGCTGCAGGACGACCTGCGCGCGCTGTTCGCCCGCCTCGATCAGACGGTGCTGCTGGTGACGCACGACCTCGCCGAGGCGGCCCATCTCGCCAGCGACGCGGCGCTCCTGCGCGACGGCCGCCTGGTCCAGCGCGGCACGATCGCCGAGCTCGCCGCCCACCCCGCCGACGAGCGCGTGCGCCAGTTCGTGCGGGCGCAGCGCGGGCTCTACCTCGACCTCGAGGACGTCCATGCGTGATCGGCGCGTCCTCGGGCTCGCCGCCGTCGGGCTCGTCGCGGCCGCGCTCGCCCCCGCGCCGGCGCGCGCCGCCCCCGCGCCCGCCCCCGCGCCGACGATGCGCGTCGGCTCCAAGGCCTTCACCGAGGGCGTCATCCTCGGCGAGATCGTCACCCAGGTCGGTCTCGCCGCCGGCGCCGACGCCGTCCACCACGCGCAGATGGGCGGCACCCGCATCCTGTGGACCGCGCTGACCACCGGCCAGATCGACGTCTACGTCGAGTACACCGGCACGCTCGTCGAGGAGGTCCTCGCGCAGGAGCACCTGCCGCGCGGCGACGACGCCGCCCTCCGCCGCGCGCTCGCCGCCCACGGCATCGGCATGATCGGCCCGCTCGGCTTCCAGAACACCTACGCGCTCGGCATGACGGAGGCGCGCGCGGCCGCGCTCGGCGTGCGCACGATCTCCGACCTCGCCGCGCACCCGGGGCTCACGCTCGGCTTCTCGTCGGAGTTCCTCGATCGCGACGACGGCTGGCCCGGCCTCGCCGCGCGCTACCGGCTGCCGCAGCACGACGTGCGCGGCCTCGATCACGACCTCGCCTACCGCGCGCTGGTCGCCGGCGACCTCGACGTCACCGACGTCTACACGACCGATGCCGAGATCGAGCGCCACCACCTGCGCGTGCTCGCCGACGACCGCGGCTACTTCCCCGACTACGACGCGATCATCCTCTACCGCGAGGCGTGGGGCCGCGCCGCCCCCGACGTGCTCGCCGCGCTCGGCCGCCTCGCCGGCGCGATCAGCCCCGCCGACATGATCGCGATGAACGCGCGCGCCCGCCTCGACCACGTGCCGGAGATCGAGGTCGCCGGCGCGCTCGTCCACGATCGCCTCGGCCTGCGCGTCACCCGCCACGCCGCCGATCGGGTCGCCCGCATCTGGGCCCGCACCCGCGAGCACGTCGAGCTCGTCGCGTCGGCGCTCGCGCTGGCGATCGTCCTCGCGCTGCCGATCGGCGTGCTCGCCGCCCGCCACCGCCGCGCCGGCCAGCTCCTGCTCGCCGTCGTCGGCGTCGTGCAGACCGTCCCGTCGCTCGCGCTGCTCGTCCTCATGATCCCGCTGCTCGGCATCGGCGGGCCGCCGGCGATCGCGGCGATGGTCGCGTACAGCCTCTTGCCGATCGTCCGCAACACGTACGTCGGCCTCACCGCCATCCCGCCGCCGCTCCTCGAGTCGGCCGACGTCCTCGGGCTCGGCCGCTGGGCGCGCCTCCGCCGCGTCGAGCTGCCGCTGGCGTCACCGGCGATCCTCGCCGGCGTGCAGACCGCCGCCGTGCTCAGCGTCGGCACCGCCACGATCGGCGCGCTCGTCGGCGCCGGCGGCTACGGCCAGACGATCCTCACCGGCGTGCGCCTCGACGACACCGGCCTCATCCTCGAGGGCGCGGTGCCGGCGGCGCTCCTCGCCGTGCTCGCGCAGGGCCTGTTCGAGCTCGCCGGCCGCCTCGTCGTGCCGCGCGGCCTGCGCCTCGGCCCGCCGAGCTGAGCGCCGCGCGCCGCCCGCGCTTCCCGCGGCGAATCGACTATCGTCGTCGCCATGCCCGAGCTTCCCGCGGCGCTGCCCCACGGACCGATCGAGGAGGTCTTCCAGGACGTGTTCGTCGTGCGCGGCCGGGTCAAGCCGGGACCCGGGATCTACTTCGATCGCAACATGGCGATCGTGCGCCGCGGCGGCGAGCTGGTCGCGATCAACTCGGTGCGACTGTCGGACGCCGGCGAGGCCGAGCTGGCGAGGCTGGGCAAGCTCACCCACGTGCTCCGCATCGGCGCGGGGCATGGCATGGACGACCCGTACTACGTCGACCGCTTCGCCGCGACGCTGTGGGGGCCGCCCGGCATGCCGCACGAGGTCCCCGGCGCGAGGATCCTGAGTGACACCGACAAGCCGCTCGACGGTGAGGTCTTCACGTTCACGCACGGCCGGCGGCCCGAGGCCTGCGTGATCCTGCCGATCGCGGGCGGCGTGCTGGTGTCGTGTGACTCGTACCAGAACTGGACGACGTTCGAGCACTGCAGCCTCCTCGCGGGGCCGTTCGCGAGGCTGATGGGCTTCGGTCCGGCGGTCGTCGGCCGGCCGTGGGCGAAGAAGATGGGGCCGGACGTGCGCCGCGATCTCGAGGCGCTCGCCGAGAAGGCCTTCGTGCACCTCGTGCCGGGTCACGGCTCCGTCCTGCGCGACGAGGCCCGGACGCACCTGCCGGGCGCGATCCGGCGTCGGTTCGGCGCGGCCTGACTCGAGCGTCGCGAGCGGCCGCGAACGCCGCGCTACGCGCCGCCGCCGGGAGGCGTGCCGCCAGCGCCGTCGCCGTCCGCGCCATCGCCGCCCTCGTCCTCCGGCTTCGCCGCATGGCGATAGACCAGCGACATCGGGCTGCCCTTGCGCCCGCGCGTGTGGTCGCCGCGATCCTTCGGATCGATCCCCGGCGGCACCTCCCACGGGATCTCCAGGTTCGGATAGCCGCCGGCGACCTCGTTCATGTAGCGCGCCCACAGCGGCACCACCGTCATGTACGCCGCGTCCTGCTTGCCGAGCTCGCGCACCCGCTTGTCGTCGCCGAGCCACGCGCTCGTCACCTGGTGCGCCGTGTACGCCACGAACCAGGTGTCCATCGTCGCGCTCGACGTGCCGGTCTTGCCGGCGGCCTCGAGCTGGGTCGCCCGCAGCGTCTTGGCGAAGCCGAACCGCACCTCCTGCGCGAGCAGCTTCGACGTCAGGAACGCCGCCCGCGTCGGGATCGCCTCGCGCGGCCGATCGCCGGCCGTCGCCGCCAGCCGGTCGAGCCGCTCGCCGGGCGCCAGCATCGGATCGTAGTAGACGGTGTGGTCCTCGACGACGTTGCCGTTGCGGTCGAGGATGCGCCGCACGAACTGCCAGTCGATCCACGTGCCGTTGCGGGCGAAGATCGCGAACGCGCGGGTCAGCTCGTCCATGTACGTGCACGACGCGCCGAGCGCGAGCGCCTTGTCGGGGATGATCTCCGACGTGAAGCCGAGCCGGCGCGCCCACTTCTCGACGTTGTCGGCGCCGAGCTCGCTGAACAGCTCCACCGACGGGATGTTCTTCGAGAAGACCAGCGCGTACTCGAGCGAGACGTCGTTGTCGACGGTGCCGTTCAGGTTGGTCGGCGTCCACACCTCGCCGGTGTTCTCGTCGACGATCTCGACCGGCCGGTCGTAGAACATCGAGTCGAAGCCGTAGCCCTCGTCGAGGCCGAGCGAGTAGTAGATCGGCTTGTACGTCGAGCCCGGCTGCCGGCACGACTGCACGACGCGGTTGAGCTCGCTGCGCGCGTAGTCGTAGCCGCCCACCATCGCCATCACGTAGCCGGTGCGGTGATCGGCGGTGAGCAGCGCGCCCTGCGGGTGCGGCACCTGCTCGAGCTGCACGACGTCGGGGTGCTTGTCGTCCCAGTCGTGCTGGTCCTCGGCCGGGCGCCACGCGGGGTTGACCTTGTCCGGCAGGTAGAAGTCGCGGTAGCGGCCGCGCGTGCGGATCTCGCGGCTCACCCAGATGACGTCGCCGGGCCGCAGCGCGCGCGTCGCGCAGGTGATCTCGCGGTCGTTCTCGGAGTTGGTGGCGCTCCACGGCGCCGCCCACGACAGGTTGCGGAGCGGCAGCTCGAGGTGGCGATCGCCGACGATGACGTGGGCGTCGTCGCAGCTCACGTCGTCGACGACGGCGAGGTAGCGCCGCCCGGGCTCGAGCGGACCCGCGCCGTAGCGCTCGCGCTGGCGGGCGATGAACGTCTCGCGCGCGCTGCCGTCGACGAACCACTCGGCGCCGCGCCAGCCCTGCCGCTTGTCCTGCTTGCGGGTGCCGTAGTCGACGTTCTCGTAGGCGCCCGCCTCGAACGACGGCTCGGCGGTCGTCTCGACGCGCAGGCCGCCGGCGAGCAGCGCCTCCTCGCCGTACTGCTTGATGACGTAGCGGCGGGCGTGCTCGGCGAAGTACGGCTCGCGATCGGGGAAGACGTCCTTGTAGACCTTGAGCCGCAGCGGCTCCTGCTTGGCCTGCTCGGCGGCGTCGGGCGACAGCTTGCCCCAGCGGACCATCGCGTCGAGGACGACGTTGCGCCGCTCGATCGCGCGCTCGGGCTGCGTGATCGGCGAGAAGGCCGACGGCGCCTTCGGCAGGCCGGCGATGAGCGCCATCTCGGCGAGCGTGAGCTGCGACAGGTCCTTCTGGAAGTAGCGGCGGGCGGCGCCGGCCACGCCGTAGGCGCCCGCGCCCAGGTAGATCTGGTTGAGGTAGAGCGAGAGGATCGCCTTCTTCGAGTAGCGGGCCTCGAGGCGGCGCGCCATGATCGCCTCGCGCGCCTTGCGCGAGAGCGACTTGTCGCTGACGAGGAACTGCTTGGCGACCTGCTGCGTGATCGTCGAGCCGCCCTGGGCGAAGTCGCCGGCGGTCAGGTTGGTCCACGCGGCGCGGGCGATGCCCTTGTAGTAGAGGCCGCCGTGGTGCCAGAAGTCGTGGTCCTCGATCGAGACGACCGCGTCGACGAGCTGCTGCGGGATCTCGTCGAACGGGACGACCTCGCGCCACTCGCGGGCGAACTCGCCGAGCTTGGTGCCGTCGGCGGCGTAGATGCGCGTCACCGCCGGCGTGCTGGCCGTGTAGAAGCGCAGGTCCGGGGCGGCCGGGGTCGTCGTCGAGAAGTAGCGGTAGGTGAGCAGCCCGGCCAGCGCGCCTCCCGCGATGACGACGATCGCGGCGAAGCCGTACAGCCGGCCCAGCCAGAACAGGAGCCCGCCATCGCGCCGGTTGACGACATGGACGCGCTCGCGGGACGCCTCGGCATCGACGATCGGGCCGGGCGCGCCGGGCCCGTGCCTGCGCGCGGGCTGGGGCTCGGCAGAATGCGAGGTTGCAGGCGTGGGCGCCGGCTCGTCGGAGCTCGCGGCCGGATCGTCGGCGGCGTCGGCGGCCGCGGCGGCCACATCGGATCGAGGATCGGGATCGGGATCGGAATCGGCGTCGTTCACGGCGATCGGTCGCGGGCTGGAGACGTGGAACCTAGCAGATGCGCCCCGTCGAGGATCGGTTGAAACGACGCCAGCGCGTGAGGTACCGCTTGCCATGGACCTCCGCAGCGAGACGCGCGCGCTCCTCGATCGACTCGGCGTGGCCGGTGCCAGCGAAGGAGGCGACCTCGCCGTGCACAGCCCG
>DASZXE010000316.1:0-4295 GCA_035546475.1 Kofleriaceae bacterium | reverse complement strand
GACGGCAGCGCCCCGCGATCGACGCCGACCCCGGCGCCGACCAGCAGCCTCGCCGGCGCGCGCGGCGCCGGCGCCACCGGCTCGGTCACCTCGTCGTCGGCGAGCTGCGGCACGTCGTGCATCGCGACGGCGAGCACCAGCACCACCGCGTCGACGACCGCGCCGCAGTCGGCGCCGGTCAGGTCGCGCTCGGCGGCGCCGTACACCGAGTCCATCTCGACGTGCGCGTGGTAGCCGCCGTCGGGCCCCGGCGCGATCGCGACGTCGATCGACATCGGCTCGGTCTCGAGCGGCCGGCCGAGCTGCGCCGACACCCGCGCCGCCAGCCGCTCGCTGCCGCCGCACTCGTCGGGGACCTGCCACGCCGCCGGCGCGCCGGCGCGCGCGACGCCCGCGCCGCCCTGCACCACGGCGGCCACCGCGATCGCGCCGGCGACGTGCCGCGAGGTCGATCGAGTCGCCACGGTGCTGCCACCGTATCATCGGCGGGCCCGCGCCCGGCGACGATCATCGACGGCGCGTGCCGCCATCACGCCTCGCGCGCCGCCCGCCGCGTCCGGTGCAACCTGCCCGCGCCGCCGGTGTCCCGCGCGCGTCAGTAGGGGTGGACGCCCTTGGCCGGCTCGGACCGCTTCGGCGTCTTCGCCTCCGGATCCGGCGGCGGCGGCGGCGCCAGCAGCACCTCCACCACCCGCAGCCGCGAGAAGTCGACCGCCGGCTCGACGTCGACGTCGTCGAACATCTGGTAGTCGAGCGCCTTCACCTTCGTCACCGTGCCGACCTTGATGCCGGCCGGGAACGCCGCGCCCACCCCCGACGTGTAGAGCTCGTCGCCGACCTTCACCGCCGGCTCGGCGCCGGGGTCGCTCGGCCGCTCGACCTCGATCGTGCAGCCGTAGCGATCGGTGGCGCCCTTCACGTTGCCCTGCTGGCCGGTCCGCTTGACGACCACCTCGACCGACGACTGCGGATCGGTGAGCAGGAGGACGTTCGAGTGCCGCCCGTACGCGGCCTGGATGCGGCCGACCAGCCCCTTCGACGTGATCACCGGCATGCCGACCGAGACCTCCTCCTTGCCGCGGTCGAGCTGCAGCCGCACCACCCGGTACGCCGACGTGAGCGACGTCGCGATCACCCGCGCACCGATCGTGTCGGCCGGCGTCTGCCGGCGGAGCTGCGCGGCGTCCTCCAGGTCCTCGACGTCGAACGCCTTGCGCTCCGCCGCCGCCAGCTCGCCGCGCACCTTCTCGTTCTCCGCGCGCAGCTCCTCGTTCTCCTGCTCGGTGCCGACCAGCGCGACGTAGCGGTCCCACAGCGAGCCGAGCCGGTCGAAGATCCACGACACGCCCGACTGCAGCGGCGCGCTCACCCGCAGCACCGCCTTGTCGACGGTGCCGAGCTCCTCGGGGCGCCGCAGGCTGGCGCGCAGCACCAGCGCCGGGATCAGGATGAACAGGCCGGCGAGCGCCCAGTCCACCAGTCGACGCCGCAGCGTGGTCGCCACGCGCCCGACCCCGCGCTACTTGAGCGCGATCTCCCGCAGCAGCGCCAGCTCGTCGAGCACGCGGCCGGTGCCGAGCACGACCGCGAGCTGCGGGTTCTCGCACACCATCACCGGCAGGCCGGTCTCCTCGCGCAGCAGCACGTCGAGGTTCTTGAGCTGCGCCGAGCCGCCCGACAGCACGATCCCCTTGTCGACGATGTCGGCCGACAGCTCGGGCGGCGTCCGCTCGAGCACCGACCGCACCGCGTCGACGATCGAGTTGACCGGCTCCTGCAACGCCTCGCGGATCTCGTCGGAGTTGACGACCAGCGTCTTCGGCACGCCGGCCACCAGGTCGCGGCCCTTCACCTCGACGGTGAGCGGCTCCTCGAGCGGGTAGGCGCTGCCGATCTCCTTCTTGATGATCTCGGCGGTGCGCTCGCCGATCAGCAGGTTGTACTTGCGCTTGATGTACTGGACGATCGCCTCGTCCATCTTGTCGCCGGCGACGCGGATCGACTTCCAGAGGACGATGCCGGCCAGCGCGATGACCGCGACCTCGGTCGTGCCGCCGCCGATGTCGACGATCATGTTGCCCGACGGCTCGGTGATCGGCAGGCCGGCGCCGATCGCGGCCGCCATCGGCTCCTCGATCAGGTAGACCTCGCGGGCGCTGGCCGCGAGCACCGAGTCGCGCACCGCGCGCTTCTCGACCTCGGTGATGCCCGACGGCACGCAGACGATCACCCGCGGGCGGACCAGCGTGCGCCGCTGGTGGGCCTTCTGGATGAAGTAGCGCAGCATCGCCTCGGTGACCTCGAAGTCGGCGATGACGCCGTCCTTCATCGGCCGGATGGCGACGATGTTGCCCGGGGTGCGCCCGAGCATCTCCTTGGCCTCCTTGCCGACGGCCAGCACCTTCTTGGGGCCGTTGGAGTTGGCCTGCACCGCGACGACCGACGGCTCGTTGGCGACGATGCCGCGGCCGCGCACGAACGTGAGCGTGGTCGCCGTGCCCAGGTCGATGGCCAGGTCGTTCGAGAACATGCCGTAGACCCAATCGAAGAGCATTCGATCAGACCTTCCCGGCAAGGAGGAGGAGCCGCACCATCGTGGAACGATCCGGTCCGGAACGTCGGTCGACGCCCAGGGCGGCTGGGGAGTAACACGCGCGATCGTCCAGGTGCAAGCCGCTTGCGCCATTCCGGCGCGCATCGCCGATGGCGCCTTCGATCGATCCATACTAGGATGCGCCCCCTTCCAGCGAGAGTGCGATGCTCGAGAACCTCCGCAAGCAAGGCGCGTCGGCGTTCATCTGGGTCGTGTTCGCGATCCTGATCGGCATGTTCGTCGTCAATTTCGGACAGCAGTCGGCAGGTGCGCGCCAGGGGTGCCACCTGGGCGGCGGCAAGGAGGTCGCGCTGAAGGTCGGCAGCAGCGAGGTCGACAAGACCGGCCTCCGGCTGTCGGTCGACATCGCGCAGACGCTCCAGCGCGGCCAGCACGACGAGTCGGACGACTCGATGAAGGTCGCCCGCGCGATGGAGGAGCTGATCCTCCGCGAGATCCTCGCCAACGAGGCCGAGCGCCGCGGCCTGCGGGTGTCGGACGACCTCGTGCTCGACTTCATCAAGAAGGGCCAGCTCCACTACACCGGCCGCGTCATCAACGCGAAGGGCCTCTTCTACTCGAAGCTGCGCGACGACAACGCCGACGACGAGAACGACGACGAGGAGCAGGGCGGCGAGACGTACTTCAACTACGACCAGTTCCGGCGCGTGCTGCAGAACTGGGGCATCTCGGTCGGCGTCTACAACCGCGAGCAGGCGCGCGAGATCCTGGCGTCGACGATGGCGCGCATCATCACCCACTCGGTGCCGGCCAGCCGCGAGGAGGCGCTCGCCGAGTACGTCAGCGAGAACACGCGGGTGTCGTTCAACGACGTCCGCTTCGACGCCCAGAAGTACGCGGACGCGCTCATCTTCTCCGACGAGGACATCGACCGCTTCATCAAGGGCCACACGGCCGAGGTGAAGGCGGCGTACGACCCGGCCGTCTGGAAGGGCAAGAAGCAGGTCCACCTGCGCCGCATCTTCCTGGCGAAGGCGCCGCCGCCGGACAAGCCGCCGACCAACCCGCCCGCGCAGCCGGCCAACGGCGGCGTCGGCCCGGCGCCCATCCCGCCGTCGCCGCCCGACCCGGCGAAGGCGAAGCTGCAGGCGCTCCACGATCAGATCGCGGCCGGCAAGCGCGGCTTCTCCGAGGTCGCGTCGGCGATGGACGAGGATCCGCACTTCGCGGCGCGCGGTGGCGACTGGGGCTGGTACGACCAGGGCGTCTGGACGCTCAACGACCCGGCCCTGAACGACGCGGCGAAGGGGCTCGTCGAGGGCAAGGTGTCGGACGTGGTCGAGGGCCACGACGGCTTCTACCTGCTGATGGTCGACGCGCACCGCGAGGGCGACCTGACGATCGATCAGGTGCAGCGCGAGCTGGCGTTGCCGATGGCCAAGATCCAGTGGGGCAAGGAGGCGGCGCGGCGGGCGGCGCTGGCGGCGCTCCAGCAGGCGACCGAGAGCAAGAAGAACCTGGCCGAGCTGTTCCCGGCGCCGACGTCGAAGACGGGCATGCTCGAGCACGGGCCGACGACGATCGTCGAGGACCGGCCGGTGGTGTGGGGCCAGGCGGGCGACACGTCGGGCAGCACGGCGCCGGCGGCGGGCTCGGGCTCGGGCTCGGCCGCGGGTGCAGGCTCGGCCGCGGGTGCAGGCTCGACCGCGGGTGCGGGCTCGGCGGCAGGTGCAGGCTCCGG
>DASZXE010000315.1:0-4273 GCA_035546475.1 Kofleriaceae bacterium | reverse complement strand
CCGCCGCCGGGCCTGGAGGTGCTGTCGTCGCCGTCGCTGCGGCCGCTGCCGCTGTCGCCGTTCGTCACGCTGCGCGGGATGGACCGGCGCAAGCTGTACATCGCGATCGGCGCGGGGGCGCTGGCGCTCGCGGTGGTGATCGGCGCGATCGCGGGCGGCGGGCCGACGCCGGGGCACGGCTCGTCGACGCGCGGCGCGACGGGCAGCGGCAGTGGCAGCGCGGGCGCGGGCGCGGCGCCGAGCGTCGAGCCGGCGGGCAGCGGGGCCGGCAGCGCGGGCGCGCCGGTGACGCTGTCGGGAAGCGACGCCGCGGGCAGCGCGCAGACGATGGTCGCGCAGGGTGGCTCGGCGGCGACGGCCGCGGGCCCGGGCACGGCGGATCCGGCGACGGCGGCCGGCTCGTCGACGGGCTCGGCTTCGGCGGCGGGGTCGGCCGCGGGCACGACCACCGGCTCGGGTGCCGCCGCGGGCTCGGCGACCGGCACCGCGGCCGGCTCGGCGACGGCAACGTCTGCGGGCTCGGCTGCAGGATCTGCGTCCGCCACCGCCGCGACGCCGGGCAGCGGCGCGGGCTCCAGCGCCGCCGCCGCGTCCTCCATCGCGGTCACGCCCGGCGCCGGCACCCGTCCGGTGACTCGCACCACGCCGGTCCGCACGCCGGTCCGCACGCCGGTTCGCACGCCGGTCCGCACGCCGGTCCGCACCGCGCACGTCGAGCCCGACACCTCGACCGGCTCGCACGGCGCCGTCACCGACAAGCAGGTCGCCGCCGCCGAGAAGAAGGCCGACAGCCTCTACCGCGCGCGCAAGTTCAGCGACGCCGCGTCGACGTTGCGTGCCATCGCCGACGACGCCGACCCCGCCACCGTGCGCCGCCTCAAGGCCGACGCGCAGAGCTACGACTCGCTCGGCACCAGCATCACCGCCGGCTCGAGCGCCGACGCGACCGTCGCCTACGCCGCCCTCACCCGCGCGCTCGCCACCGACCGCAAGATCGGCGAGGCCCACCAGTCGTACATCCGCGACCGGCTCGCGACCGTCGCGCCGAAGGCCGCCGGCACCTACCTCGCGCGCGGCAAGTTCGAGGAGGCGCGCCGCGCCGCCGACACCGCCGTCAACGTCGGGGCAGGTGGCACCTCGACGATCGCGCAGGTGCGCAGCACGCTCGAGTCCAAGGCCGGCGCGATGTACACCGCCGCCGCCAAGGAGATGAGCAAGAACGCCGAGGATGCCAAGGCGCAACTTCGGCGCGTGATGGCGATGGTGCCGAGCGACAGCCCCTGGTACGCGAAGGCGTCGAAGCTGCTCGCCAGCAAATCCAGCGCGCACCGCGACGACGACGAATGACCGGCGGTTGATCTCTCCCCGCCGCGACGTGCCACACTCGCGGCGTGGTGCGGCTGCTCATCGTCGAGGACGAGCTGCTGGTGGCGCAGAGCCTGGCGACCCTGCTCGAGGTCCACGGCCACCAGGTGCTCGGCTGCGTCGCGACCGCCGCCGACGCCGAGGCGACCGCGCTCGAGGGCCGCCCCGAGCTGGTCCTCATGGACATCCACCTCGACGGCGCCGACGACGGCATCGAGGCCGCGCGCCGCATCCGCGCGCGCCTCGACGTGCCGATCGTCTTCCTCACCGCGTACGCCGATCGGGCGCACCTCGATCGCGCGAAGGGCAGCGAGCCGCACGCGTACCTGCTCAAGCCGTACAGCGACCGCGAGCTGCTGACGACGATCGAGATCGTCGAGCACCGCCACCGCGGCGAGCGCGCGCAGCGCACGCGCGATCGCTGGCTCGGCACCGCGCTGCGCAGCATCGCCGACGGCGTGCTCGGCGTCGGCCCCGACCAGCGCGTGCAGTTCCTCAACCACCCGGCCGAGGAGCTCACCGGCTGGCGCGAGGCCGACGCCGTCGGCCGGCCGCTCGCCGAGGTCTTCCCGCTCGTCGACGAGAAGAGCCACGCGCCGCGCCCGCTGCCGGTCGCCGAGTCGCTGGCCGACGGCTCGATCCGCAGCCTGGGCGGCCCGGCGGTGCTGGTCGCGCGCGGCGGCGAGGTCACCATCGAGCACAGCGTCGCCGCGATCGCCGACGACGCCGGCGACGTGCTCGGCGCGGTGGTCGTGTTCCGCGACGTCGGCGTCGCGCGCGAGCTCGAGCGGCGGCTCGCGCTGACCGCCCGCATGGCGTCGCTGGCGACGCTCACCGCCGGCCTCGGCCACGAGCTCAACAACCCGCTCGCCTACAACCTCGCCAACCTGCAGTTCGTCCTCGATCACGCGCTGCCGCGGCTGCGTCACGTCCTCGGCGCCGCCGCCGGCGAGGAGCGAGCGCGGGCGTCGCTGGCCGAGACCGAGGGCGCGCTCGCCGACGCGCGCGCCGGCGCCGAGCGGATGCGCGACACGATCGGGACCCTGCGTGGCTTCAGCCGCGAGGCGGGCGCCGCCGACGAGGAGGTCGACCTGGTCGCCACCGTCGACGCCGCGATCCGGCTCACCGCCAACGAGGTCGCCCAGCGGGCGCCGCTCGTCCGCGAGCTCCGCGCGCGCCCGCGGGTCACCGGCCACGCCGGCCAGCTCGCGCAGGTCTTCACCCACCTGCTCGTCAACGCGGCGCAGGCGGTCGAGCCGCGCCCCGGCCCGCCGCGGCCGATCCGGGTCGTCGTCGACGAGACCGACCGCGCCGCGATCGTCGACGTCATCGATCCCGGCACCGGCATCGCGCCGGAGGTGATGGTCCGGATCTTCGAGCCGTTCTTCACCACGCGGCCGGTCGGCGCCGGCGCCGGCCTCGGGCTCGCGATCGTCCACGGGCTGGTCACGCTGCACGGCGGCGAGGTCACGGCGTCGAGCAAGCCCGGCCAGGGCTCGACGTTCCGGGTCACCTTGCCTCGCCTCGCCTCCGCCGGCGCGCGGCCACCCGAGCGCACGGCGCCGGCGCGCGCGCCCGACCCGCTCGCCGAGCAGCCCGCGGCCCGCCGCCGCATCCTCGTGGTCGACGACGACGAGCGGGTCTCGCGCAGCCTCGCCCGCATGCTGTCCGCCCACCACGACGTCACCGTCGTCAACAGCCCGCACGAGGCGATGGCGCTCGTCGCCGGCGGCAGCTTCGACGTGCTGCTCCTCGATCTGATGATGCCGGGCATGACCGGGATGGACCTCTACGCCTGGCTGCGCGGCGCCGCGCCCGCGCTCGCCGCGCGCACGCTCTTCCTCACCGGCGGCGTCTTCACCGCCGACGCGCAGGCGTTCGTCGTCAGCATGGGCGACCGCGTGCTGCAGAAGCCGGTGCGCGGCACCGTGCTGCGCGAGGCGATCGAGCGCGCGGCCCGCGCGCGATGACGTCCGCGCGCGACGCCGGCTGGGTCCTGGTGGTGGCCGCCGCCTACGCGGCGTCCGCGTGGCTGGCGCACCGGCTCGCGATCCCGCCCGGCTACGCGACGGCGGTCTGGCCGGCGGCCGGCGTCGCCGTCGCCTGCGTGCTGTGCCTCGGCGTGCGCCGCGCGCTGCCCGGCATCGTGCTCGGCTCGTTCGCGCACAACCTGCTCATCTCGTTCGGCGGCGCGGCGCCGGTCCGCGCGGCCGTCATCGCCGCCGCGATCGCCGCCGGCGCCGGCGCCCAGGCCGCGGTCGCCGGGGTCGTGGTCCGGCGTCGCGTCGCGCAGCCGCTGGTGCTCGAGCGCGACGGCGACGTGCTGCGGCTGTTGCTGCTCGCGGGGCCGTGCGCGTGCGTGATCGGCGCGTCGTGCGGCACGCTCACGCTGCTGCTGGCCGGCGCGGTCGCGCCCGCCGACGGTCCGTTCACCTGGTGGACCTGGTGGGTCGGCGACACGATCGGCACCGTCGTCTTCGCGCCGCTCCTGCTCACGCTGGTCGGCCGGCCGCGCTCGGCGTGGCGGTCGCGCCGGGTCACCGTCGCGCTGCCGCTCGCGGTCGGCTTCGCGGTCGTCACCGCGATCTTCGTCCGCACCCGCCGGTGGGAGGCCGCGCGCCTCGACGACGACCTCGCCCGCGTCGAGCGCGGCCTGCGCCGCGCGATCGAGCGCGACCTCGAGGCGGCCGACGCGATGGCGGCGATCCAGCAGGTCGAGCCGTCGCTCGACGCCGACGCGTTCGAGACGATCGCGGCGCCGCTGGTCGCGCACCGGTTCGGCATCGACGCGCTGGTCTGGCTGCCGCGCACCGGCACCGCCGCGCTGGCGGTCCACGACGTCTTCCCGCGCCGCACCGAGGCGGCCCTGCTCGGCCGCGACCTCGCGGCGACCGCGGCCGCGCGCGAC
>DASZXE010000314.1:0-1743 GCA_035546475.1 Kofleriaceae bacterium | reverse complement strand
CGCCCGCGCCGGCGCGCGCCCCCGCGTTCGTCACCCCCGGAGCCCAACCATGACGCGAACCCCGACCACCCCGACCTCTCCGACGTCCAGGCGCACCGACGAGCCGGCCTACGGCCCCGATCCGGTGTGGACCTCGCTGCCCGGCTACGAGGACATCCGCTACCAGAAGTGCGCGGAGGGCATCGCGAAGGTCACCATCAACCGACCGGCGTGCCGCAACGCCTTCCGGCCGCAGACGGTCACCGAGATGATCCGCGCGTTCGACGACGCGCGCGACGACGCCGAGGTCGGCGTCGTCATCCTCACCGGCGAGGGCCCCGACGCGTTCTGCTCGGGCGGCGACCAGCGGGTGCGCGGCGCCGGCGGCTACGTCGGCAACGACGGCGTGCCGCGCCTCAACGTGCTCGACCTCCAGCGCCGCATCCGCGGGCTGCCCAAGCCGGTCGTCGCCGCGGTCGCCGGCTACGCGGTCGGCGGCGGCCACGTGCTGCACGTCGTCTGCGACCTGACGATCGCCGCCGACAACGCGCGCTTCGGCCAGACCGGCCCGCGGGTCGGCAGCTTCGACGGCGGCTTCGGCAGCTCGTACCTGGCGCGCATCGTCGGCCAGAAGAAGGCGCGCGAGATCTGGTTCCTCTGCCGCCAGTACGGCGCCGAGGAGGCGCTGCAGATGGGCCTCGTCAACAAGGTCGTGCCGCTCGCCGACCTCGAGCGCGAGACGGTGCAGTGGTGCCGCGAGATGCTCGCGCTGTCGCCGATGGCGCTGCGCTTCCTCAAGGCGGCGATGAACGCCGACTGCGACGGCCAGGCGGGGCTGCAGGACCTGGCCGGCTCGGCGACGTTGCTCTTCTACATGACGGAGGAGGGCCAGGAGGGCAAGGAGGCGTACCTCGAGCGCCGCAAGCCCGACTTCAAGAAGTTCCGGCGCTTCCCGTGACGGCGACGGCGCGACGGATCGGCGGCGCACCGCCGCGCGCGCTGGCGTGGCTCGCGGCGGCGCGGCCGCGCACGCTGCCGGCGGCGGTGGCGCCGGTCGCGGTCGGGACCGCCTGCGCGCTCGCGGCCGGCGGCGTCGCGTGGGGCCCGGCGCTGGCGGCGCTCGCCGGCGCGCTGTGCATCCAGCTCGGCACCAACTTCGCGAACGACGTCTTCGACGCCGAGAAGGGCGCCGACCGCGCCGATCGGGTGGGGCCGCCGCGCGCGGTGGCGGCCGGCTGGATCTCGGCGCGCGCGATGCGGGTCGCGATGGTGCTCGCGTTCGCGGCGGCGACCGCGGCCGGCGCGTACCTGACCGCGGTCGCGGGCTGGCCGGTGGTCGCGATCGGCGCGGCGTCGATCGCCGCCGGCGTGCTCTACACCGGCGGGCCGTGGCCGCTCGGCTACCACGGGCTCGGCGACGTCTTCGTGCTGGCGTTCTTCGGCGTGGTCGCGGTGGCCGGGACCGCCTACGTGCAGCTCGGGCGGGTGCCGGCGCTGGCGTGGTGGCTGGCGGTGCCGGTCGGCGCGGTGGCGACCGCGATCCTCGTCGTCAACAACCTGCGCGATCGCGAGCAGGACGCGCGCGCCGGCAAGCGGACCCTGGCGGTGCGGTTCGGCCGGCGGTTCGCGCTCGGCGAGTACGCGGCGCTGCTCGCGGTCGCGCACGCGGTCCCGCTCGGGCTGGCGGCGGCGGGACGGCCGTGGCTCGCGCTCGGCGCGGTGACGGCGCCGCGCGCGTGGCGGCTCGCCCGGTTGCTGGCGAAG
>DASZXE010000313.1:0-10851 GCA_035546475.1 Kofleriaceae bacterium | reverse complement strand
AGCGGTGGCAGCCCGCCGGCGCGCAACAGCGCGACCCGCCCGTCGCCGGCCAGCACCTCGTCGGGGCCGCCCTCGATCGCGCCGCGCGCGGGGTGCGCCCCCGCGAGCCCGCCCCGGGCCGTCGCGCGCCGCACCGGCGTGTGATCGAGCGCGGCCAGCAGCCGGCCCACCACGCCGTGGCCGAGCGCCTCGAGCACGAACGTCTGGCGCAACCGCTCGGCGAACCCGTCGTACGGCTCCGGCACAGTGTCCGAAAACCGGACGGTCGCCAGCGCCACCCGCGAGCGGCGGGCGAAGCGGGTCGGATCGTCGAGCGTGCCGGCGGCGACCGGCACCTGCAGCGTCGTCCCGCGCCGGCGCACGCCGCCGCCGGGCCGCGCCGCCAGCACGCGGCCGAGCGTCCACACCTGGCGCGCGATCTTCGGCGTCGCCGCCGGCAGGCGCCGCCACGCCACGCCGAGCGGCACCGTGTCGCCGACCACCGGCGCCAGCGGCGGCGGCGCCGCGTCACCGACGACGCCGGCGGCCACCGCGGCCAGCGCGCGCGCGGCGCTGCGATCGATCGCGCCGGCGACGTCACCGGCGAGGTGCGCGTGGCCGAAGCCGTCGACCGCCAGCCGGCACGCCGACAGCACGGTCAGCCCCTCGGCGCGCGCGACGCCGAGCCACGGCCCGCCGTCGGCGGTCCAGCCCCGGCGGTGGCCGTGGTGGGCGACGGCGACCGGCTCGTCGCCGATCGACACGACGGCGATCGGCGGACCGGCCGGCAGCGGCCCGGGGCCGGGCGCCGGCACCGCCACCGTCGCGCCGCCGGTGAGCGCGTGCTCGGCGAGCCGCCGGGCGAGCGGCTGCTCGAAGCCGGGCCCGCGCGGATCGAGCGTGGCCACCACGACGCCGGCGCCGACCGCGAACGCGACGGTCGTGACGTCGTCGGCGCGCTCGACGCGGCGGTCGCCGTGGCCGCGCGCGATCCGCACCTTCAGCGGCTGCGCCTCGAACTGGCCGTCGCGCGCCGCGAGCGCGCCGGTCACCGCGTGGCCCGCCGCGATCGCCCAGCCGATCCATCCGGCCAGCTCGGTCGGTCCCGGCCCCGGGCTGCCGACGAACGTGTCGGCGTGCGGCTCGATGCCGATCGCGAGCGCGCGCGGCCGCACGCCGGTCCACGCCTCGCGCACGGCCGCCACCGTCAGCAGGAGCTGCCAGCGCCGATCGTCGCGCCAGCCGGCGGGCGCGACGTCGTCGACGAGCGCCTCCAGCTCGGCGCGCCGCCGCGCGATCACGCGAGCCTCAGGTCGTAGACCGGCTGCACCGGATCGTCGAGCTGCTCGACGACGCTCCAGCCGGCGGCGCGCGCGAGGCCGGCGATCTCGCGCGCGTGCGGCGCCGTGTAGACGACGAGCGGCCCGAACGCGGCCGCCAGCAGCCGCGAGCGCACCCGGCGCGCGTGGGCCGCGACCCGCGCGCGCGACGCCGCCGGATCGAGCTCGACGAGGTGCGCGACGCCGCCGGGCCGCACCACCCGCCGCAGCTCGCGCAGCGTGGCCGCGCGGTCGCCGACGTGCCGGATCGACGACAGGCAGACCGCGAGATCGACCGACGCGCCGGCGAGGGGCAGCGCCTCGCCGTACGCGCGCAGCCGGCCGGGCGTCGGCGCGAAGTCGGCGCTCGGCTCGACCTCGATCACCAGCAGCTCCGGCCGGGCCGCGCGCAGGTGCGCGGCGAGCGTGCCCGGGCCCGCGCCGACGTCGAGCACGACCCGCGCGCCGGCGAGGTCGGGCGCCCAGCGCGCGACCAGCCGCTCGTCGAGATCGCCGAACCCCGGCCGCTCGAGCCGCGTGTAGCGCTGCGCGCTCGCCCCGGTGAACGGGTGGCGATACAGCCGTTGATCCAGCCAGCCCGACATCGACGGCGCCACTGTAGCGCGCCGGCGGCCCGACCACTTTGACGCGAGCCGACGATCGCCGGGCCCCCCCGACCGAGGGCCGGCAGCGACGGCGGGAGGCCTCGCGCGCCGCGAGGACCCGGGGCCCAAGCGACCGCCCGACCGAGCGACCGACCGAGCGACCGACCGACCGACCGACCGACCGAGCCGCCGAGCCCGCCCGCGCGAGAGCCGGGCCCCTGCCGCGCGATCGATGCTACCGTGCGCCGAAGTTCCGGAGTCTCCCCATGCGTAGCCTCTCTGCGATCGCGCTCGTCTCTCTCGCCGCCGCGGCGGCTGCCTGCGGCGGCGACGGCAACACGTCGGGCATCGCCGACGCGTGCAACCCGCTCGGCACCGGCGCCTGCCTCCTGCCGTGGCCGTCGTCGGCGTACCTGAAGGCCGACCCGTCGACCGCCACCGGCTACCGCGTCGACCTCGACGTCGCCGGCATGCCGGTCAACATCGACAAGCACCCGATCGCCGTCGAGCCGTACAACCGGTGGGACGGCTTCTCGCCGTCGGGGCCGATCCTCGCCCAGTTCCCGACCGGCGTCTCCGCCCACGGGCTGCCCGCGCCCGACGACCCCGGCGCGTCGCTCGCCGCCGACTCGCCGATCGTGCTGCTCGACATGGATCGGATGGAGCGCGCGCCGTTCTTCGCCGAGATCGACCAGAACATCGACAACGTCGAGCAGCGCGCGCTGATCATCCGCCCGGTCATCCGCCTCCACCCGAAGACGCGCTACGCGGTCGCCTTGCGCAAGTCGCTCGAGGCCGCCGACGGCAGCCCGCTCGCGTCGCCGCCCGGCTACGTCGCGCTCGACGCCGGCGACACCCTGGGCCACCCGCGCGCCGACGTCGACCGCCACCGCGAGGTGGTCGCCGCGCTCGCCACCGCCGGCGTGCCGTCCGACGATCTCGTCCTCGCGTGGGACTTCGTCACCGCCTCCGACGAGATGCTGACGTCCGACATGCTGACGATGCGCGACGCCGCGGTCACCGCCATCGGCGACGCCGGCGCCAACCTCAGCTTCACCGCGACCGAGCGCGCGGCCAACGGCGCCTACACGTCGAAGTCGTACGTCGGCACCTTCACCTCGCCCGACTTCCTCACCGACGCCGAGCAGGACGACTCGATCATCCGCCGCGACGCCGACGACAGGCCGATGATGCAGGGGATGCGGCAGGCCAACTTCGCCGCGGTGATCCCGAAGTGCGCCGAGACCGCGACGCTGCCGATCCCGGCGATCGTCTTCGGCCACGGCATCTTCGGCAACGCGTCGGACACGCTCGACGACGACTTCCTGCAGAAGGTCGCCAACCAGTACTGCTTCGTCGTCGTCGCCGGCGACTTCATCGGCCTCACCGATCGCCAGCTCGCCGCCGCCGCCACGACGGCGAACGACCTCGCCAAGGCCGGCCGCGTGACCGAGAAGCTCGGCCAGTCGATCATCGACTTCATCGCGCTCGAGAACCTGGTGCGCGGCAAGCTGAACGCGTCGCCGCAGTTCCAGCGCGACGGCGCGCCGATCATCGACGCGACCAAGGTCTTCTACCTGGGCGGCTCGCTCGGCGGCATCATGGGCAACGCGTTCATGGCGTACGACCCGACCATCACCCGCGGCGCGCTCGGCGTGCCGGGCGGTGCGTGGAGCATGCTGTTCGAGCGCTCGGTGTCGTGGCTGCCGCTCAAGGCGGCGGCGCAGGGCTCGTACACCGACCCGCTGGTCTACCCGGAGCTGGTCGCGCTGCTCGGCATGCGCTTCGAGCCGTTCGATCCGATCACGACCGCGCCGCGCGTCGTCCACGATCCGCTGCCGAACACGCCGGCCAAGCAGATCCTGATGTACGAGGCGATCGGCGACTGCCTGGTGACCAACTACTCGACGGAGATGGTGGTCCGCACGATGGGGCTGTCGATGATGATGCCGTCGGTGAAGATGCCGTGGAACATCCCGGCGGCGGCCGGCACGCCGTCGAGCGGCTTCACCGTCTACGACGAGCACCCGACGCCGCTGCCGCCGACGACGATCAACCTGCCGCCGTCGACCGACAACGGCACCCACTCGGGCGTCAACCGGCGGCAGGCGGTGCTCGACGCCGTCCACACGTTCCTGCTCGGCGGGAACGTGACCCAGGCCTGCAAGGTCGGCGAGCAGGCGGCGGCGTGCGACTGCGCGACCGGCGCCTGCGGCCAGCGCATCTGACCGCGCCGGCGTCGGGGCTTGCTACGATCGCGGGCGTGACGGACGAGCGCGACCGGCGCGAGCTCGACGGGCCGCGGTTCCCGGTGGCGCCGGGCCGCGGGCGCGACGACTGCCCGCACGGCGAGCGGGTCGAGGGCGTGTGCGTCGCGTGCGGCCACTGCGAGCACGACGTCGTCCTCAACGGCGCCTGCCTCGCGTGCGGCACGACCGAGCTGGATCCGGTCGCGCGCTCGCCGCGGCCCGAGCTGGTGCCGCTCGATCGGCTTCGCCGCCGCTGACCGCGCGGGTGGCGTCAGACGATCGTGCGGTCGGGCTCGCCGGCGACGTCGACCTCTCCGCCGTCGGCGTCGGCGCGGCGGAGCGCCGCCTGGAGCTGGCGGAGGAGCTCGGTCGTACGGGTGCGCGAGCGCTGCGGTCGCACCGCGGCGTGCGCATCGGCGAGGCGGCGAGGGTCAAGCATGGCAGCGTCCGATCGAGGGCGTCAGGGAAGGCATGGCGCGCTCGGTGTTTTCACGATGCGTGCCACGCGGGTCGTCGGCGCCCGTCGAGCGATTCCGCTGCCCTGCGCCGGCGCACCGCCTGCGCCGCCCGCAATTCATGCGCCGGGCAGCAGGGAGCCGAACGCAACCGATGCGGCCGTGGCCCTGGCCGCGGCCGCGCGTGCGCGCAGGCGCGCAGGCAGGCCGGTCGAGCGCGTCGACAGCCGCGCGATCGCCGCCGCCAGGTGCGCCTCGCGTCCGACGATCGCCACCCCGTGCCGCGCCCGCGTCAGCGCGGTGTAGACGAGCTCGCGGGTCGCGAGCGGGCTGTCGTCGTCGGGCAGCACGAGCGCCACCTGATCGAGCTCGCTGCCCTGGCTCTTGTGGACCGTCATCGCCCACGCCAGCTCGAGGCCGCCGCGCAGCGCCTCGATCGGGAACGGCACCAGCTCGCCGCCGCGCCGGAAGACCGCGCGGTAGTGGTGGCCGTGGTCGTCGACGACGCGGACGATCACGCCCTGGTCGCCGTTCCACAGCCCGCGCGCGTAGTCGTTGCGCGTGTGCATCACCGGCTCGCCGGGCAGGAGCTCCGGCGCGCCGGTCACCGTCGTCAGCGCGAGCGCCCGCTGGTGGCAGCGCGCCGACAGCGCGATCGCGCCGGTGTCGCCGATGCGGGTCACGGTCAGGAGCCGCGCCGACTCGTGCAGCGCGAGCAGCCGGTCGAGCGCGACCGCGGCCTCCGCGTCCCAGGTCTGGTCGGCACGCCGGCGATACTCGCGCCGCGCGTACGGCAGGACGAGCTCGTTGCGCGTCCGCCACCAGTGGTCGACGTAGTCGAGCGCGCCGCGCGTCCCGGCCTCGAGCAGCTCGACGCCGTCGCCGTTGACCTGGTCGGCCCGCGCGCGCCGCACCGCCAGCTTCCCGGCGCCGGCGGTGGCGCGCGTCAACCGCGCCGCGTCGCCGGCGTCGACCGCCTCCGCCGCCGCCAGGATCGCCCGGCCGCCGGCGGTGCCGGCGTCCATGCGGAAGCTGCGGGTCAAGGTCACCGCCCACGGCGCGCCGTCCGCGGTGGCGAGCAGGTCGGCGAGGATCTGGCCGGCGTCGACCGACGGTAGCTGGTGCGCGTCGCCGAGCAGGACGAGGCGGGCGCCGGGCGCGAGCGAGCGGACGAGCCGCTCCATCAGCGCCAGGTCGATCATCGACGCCTCGTCGACGATCACGACCCGCACCGGCACCGGGTTCTGATCGTCGTGGCGGAAGCCGCCGCCCGGCTGTGCGCCGAGCAACCGGTGGAGCGTCGACGCCACCGGCGGCGCCGCCGCCAGCTCGGCATCGACGTCGCCGGCCGCGCCCGCCTTCGCGAGCGCCGCCGCCAGCGCCTGCGTCATCCGGTGCGCGGCCTTGCCGGTCGGCGCCGCGAGCGCGAGGTCGGCCACCGCGACGCCGAGGTGCCGCAGCGCCCGCACGATCGCGGCGAGCGTCGCCGTCTTGCCGGTGCCCGGGCCGCCGGTGATGACCGACAGCCCGAAGCCGAGCGCGGCCCGCGCCGCCGCCGCCTGCTCGTCGGTGAGGCCGGCGCTCGCCCGCACCCGTTCGACCGCCCCGGCCGCCGCCTCCTCGCCGCACGCGCGCACGCCGAGGCGCGGCGCCAGCGCCGCCGCCAGCCGGTCCTCGAGCCACCACATCCGGTGCAGGTAGACGCAGCCGTCGTCGAGCACGAGCGGCGTCGCCCGCTCGTCGACCGGCGGCGGCCCGAGCACCCGGTCCATCGCGCCGCCCATCGCGGCGATCGCGGCCAGCACCTTCTTCGGCTCGACCTCGCGCTCGAGGCCGGCCGCGCGCGCGACCTGCTCGATCAGCCGCGCGCCCGGCCCCTTCGGGTCGAGCGGCAGCCGGGTCGAGCCCTGCCGCACCGCGAGCAGGAGCGCGAGCGCGAACACGCCGAACCGGGTCCGCTCGTCGTCGGAGCGCCACGGGCTCCAGCCGACCAGCTCCTCGGCGAGGTAGAGGCCCTGATCGCCGAGGTCGCAGCGCCGCGCGCCGATGCCGAGCTTGCGGAACCAGGCGTCGGCCGCGCCGCCGTCGCCCTCGAGGTAGCGGCGGACCGCGCCGCGCGGCGACAGCGGGACGTCGAGCGCGCCCTCCGGCGTCACCGACGACCTGCCCGACGACGGAGTCGACCGATCGCTCATGCGAAGCTCCCGTCCGCCAGCTCGGCCCGGTACGCCTGCAGGTCGCTCCAGCTCGGCGTCAGGTGGACGATCCGCTGGTAGCGCAGGAACCAGTAGAGCAGGCCGCCGAACCGCCGCTCGTGGTCGCGCGCGTCGCGCAGCTTCATCATCGACGCCAGCGCGAGGCTGTAGAGCCGGGCCTGCACCCGGTAGTGCTCGTCGACGTGCGCCGCGGCCGCCTCCTCCGACAGGTCGATGACGTCGCTCTTGTAGTCGATGACGAACCAGCGGTCGTCGCCGTCCCAGCGGGCGACCGCGTCGATGAAGCCCTTGACGAAGCCGCGCCCGCGCCGCTCGGGCGGCGCGCCGGCCGCGTCGGGGATCGGGTAGACGAACTCGACCTCGCGCGCGAGCCGCGCCGCGCCGAGCCGCGGCAGCCGCAGCCCGCCGGCGACGATCTCGTCGGTGAGCGCGCGGTGGACGAGCCCCGCCGCCTGCACCCGGTGGCGCGACGCGACGCCGTGGTGGCGCTCGGCCGCCGCGAACACCGCCTCGACCTCGGGCCGGGCGAGCCAGCGCAGCGGGACCGGCTCGTCGAGCGCCGCCCGCGCGTCGACGTGCTCCAGCACCTCGTGCAAGAGGTGGCCGGTGGCGGCGCCGCCCGGCAGCTCGTCGGGACCCGGCGGCTGCCGGCTGCGGTCCTCGCCGGTGACCTCGTCGCGCGCGACCTCGACCTCGGCCGCCGCCTGCGCCTTGATGCGGCTGTACGACGTCACGACGAAGCCGATCCGCCCCGCGCTCGACGGCGCCGCCGCCGGCGCGGGCGGCGGGGGCGCCGGCAGCTCGATCGTCGACACGTCGAGCGGCGCCGGCTGGGCCGCCGCCGGCTGCCAGCCGTCGATCCGCTCCATGCCGATCGTCGTCGCCGCCGCCTGCAGGTTGTCGAACAGCGCGGCCGTGACGCCGGCGTAGCCGCCCCCCGGCGTCGGCGCCTTCGGCCGCGGGCTCTTCCCCTTCGTCGCCTTCGACGCCTTCGGCATCAAGACCGGCAGGTAGAGCCGGCCGCGCGCGCGCGTCAGCGCGACGTACGCGAGCCGCCGGTCCTCCGCTTTCTCGTCGGCCTCGGCGCGCGCCGCGATGTCGTCGGCGTCGCTGCTCTTGCCCTTCTTCGTGCTCTTGCCGAGCTTCACCTGCACCAGGCGCCTCGCGGCGTCGTGCCGGAGCTCGTGATAGATCCGGGTCGGCCGCGAGCTGTTGGCGGTGAACTGCGCGCACGCCACGAACACGACCCACGCCTCGAGCCCCTTGGCCCGGTGCATCGTCATCACCTGCACCGCGTCGCGGTCGGTCTCCTGTCGCTGGACGTCGGAGTCGTCGGGCCGGTCGGCCTCGGCCTCGCGGATCCAGCCGCGCAGGCGCGACACCAGCTCGGGCAGCTCGCACCGGCTGCGCTCGACCTCGGCGTGCAGGTGCTCGAGCACGTGGGCGAGGTTGGTGACGGTCCGCTCGCCGCCGCCCGACGCCAGCGCGCGCTCGGCGACCTGGCTGTCGGCCATGATCGACGCGAACAGCCGCGGGTAGTCGAGCCGCACCGCCATCGCGCGCCAGTCGTGCAGCCGCGCGCACAGCGGGTGATCGTCGCCCAGCTCCTGCGCGCGGCTCAGGTGATCGGGATCGACGGCGAAGAAGTCGGTCATCCACGCCCGCAGCCGCGCGCTGCGGTCGCGCGGCCGGGCGATCGCGTCGAGCAGCGCCAGCACGTCGCGGGCCTCGACGGTGCCGAACAGGTGCTCGGCCTGGGCCAGCGCGCACGGCACGCCGCGGGCGCGGATCGCCTCGGCGACCGCGACGCTGTCGACGTTGCGGCGGGTCAGCACCATCAGGTCGCCCGGCCGCAGCGTCGCCGTCTTGCCGCGCAGCGTGCCCTCGAGCCGCCGGGCCGGCGCCAGCACCAGCCGCGCGATCTCGTCGGCGATCGCGGCGTGGATCTGCTCGCGCGCCGCGTCGGCGCCGAGCCCGCCGTCGACCGGCAGGAGCGCGAGCGGCTTGACCGGCGTGCCGTCGTCCCAGCGCAGCGCGACGGCGCCGGTGCCGCGGACCGGCCGGTCGTAGCGGATGTCGCCCGCGAACATCGGCGACGGCGCGCTGACGAGCGTGTTGACCGCCGCGATCAGGTCGTCGGTCGCGCGCTGGCAGACGTCGAGCACGACCTGCGCGGTGCCGCGCCGGCGCAGCTCGCCGGTGGCAGCCAGGTACGTCTGCACGTCGCCGCCGCGGAACGAGTAGATCGCCTGCTTCGGATCGCCGACGACCGTGAGGCCGCGCGCCGGCGGCTGGCCCCACACGCGATCGATGATCTGCCACTGCAGCGGATCGGTGTCCTGGAACTCGTCGATGAGCGCCCACGGGTAGCGGGTCGCCAGCCGGCGCGCCAGGTCGTCGCCGCCGGAGCCCGTCAGGGCGTCGGCGGTGAGCTTCAGCATGTCCTGGAAGTCGAGCTGCCCGCCGCGGCGCTTGTCGCGGTCGGCGCGGTTCACCACCTCGTCGACCATCGCCGCCACCAGCTTCGGGCCCGGCGCGTCACCGGTCGGGCCGAGGTCGGCGCCCGAGCGATAGACCGCGAGCACCGCCGCGAACAGCCGCTCGACCGTGCCGCCGTCCTCAAGGTACTCGCGCAAGAGCTCGCGGTCGTCGGGCTCGCGGGCGAACCGCTCGCGCAAGGCGGCCACGAACGCGCCGCGCAGCGCGGCGTCGTCGGGCACCTGCACCTGGTCGAACGCGCGGCGGGCGGCGAACGACTCGTCGGCGAGCACCCGCTGGCAGAAGCCGTGGATCGTCGAGATCGGCGCGGTGTCGAACGCCTCGATCGCGGCGAGCAGGCGGCCGCGCCGCTCGTCGTCAAGCACCCACACCGCGTCGGCGCCGGCGTCGGCGGCGGGCGGCTCCGGCTCGCCGTGCGCCATCCGGGTGAGCAGGTCGCGCAGGCGCAGGCGCAGCTCCGCGGTCGCCTTCTCGGTGTACGTCACCAGCACGATCCGGTCGATCGTCGCGTCGGTGGCGAGCAGGAGGTCGACGACCCGCCGGGTGACGAACCAGGTCTTGCCGGTGCCGGCGGACGCCTCGACGACCATCCGCGGTGCGGACGGATCGCCGAGCGTCGGCGGACGCGCCCATCGCACGGCGGTCATGACAGCTTCATCCTCCGCCACATCGGCTCCAGCCGGCGCACCGCGAGCGCGCGCGGGTCGGGTGGCGGGTCGAGGTCGCCGCGCGGCCCGAGCGGGCCGTAGCCGATGCTGCCGGGGCCGCGGTCGCTCGGCGCCTCGACCTCGACCGGCTCGTCGTTCATCGCGTCGATCGCCATCTCGAGCGACAGCAGGTAGCCGTGGCCCTCGGCGAACAGGTCGCGCAGCAGCAGCGCGAGGTGGCGGCGCGCGTCGGCCGCCGGCCAGCGGTCGTGGGTCATCGCCTCCGTCTTGGTCCGCGACAGGATCAGGTGCTTGAAGCCGGTGTCGGCGAGGCCGGCGGCCGCCATCACCAGGTGATCGAACGCCGGCCGCAGGCGGTGGCGCGGCTTCGGCTCGCCGTTGGCCAGCACCAGCGCGCCGCAGGTGACGCCGTACAGCTCGGTCTGGCCGAGGAGCTGCACCGTGCGCGGGCGGCCGCCCAGCTCGACCTCGAGGGCGAGCGGCGGGTAGACCGCGGCGCCGGCGGCGGTCGCGCGGCCGAAGCCGGTGACGCGGAAGCCCTGCGTGCGGCCGCCGCGGTGCTCGAGCTCGTGCGCCCAGCCGGCGATCCGCTGCGCGCAGGCGTCGCGGACCACCTCGCCGAAGACGCCGAGCGGCGCCGCCCCGGCGTTGCGCAGCCGGGTCCACGCCGCCTCGAGCGCGTCGGCCTGGGCGGCGCCGGCCAGGTAGCGGGTGAAGGCGTCGCGCAGCACGGTCGCGTTGGTCAAGGCGTCGAGCGCGAGCGGCTCCTCGTCGACGTCGATGGTCTCGCCGTCGTCCTCGTCCTCGCCGATGCGCAGCACCGCCTGGGCCCAGCCCTGCGGCGCGCTCTCGAGGAACTTG
>DASZXE010000312.1:0-6681 GCA_035546475.1 Kofleriaceae bacterium | reverse complement strand
AGGCCGAGCTCCGGCACGCTCTTCACGATCAGCCTCGCCAGCGGCGCGCTCCGCTTCGCGAACGCGAGCCCGGTCGCCGCCGTCGGCGCCGCGATGCCGCCGCCCGGCGGCCCGCCCCAGATCCCGCGGTGCGGCGACGCGCACGCGAGCTTGCCCGTCCACCAGTGGCGGATGATGTAGCGCGCCTGGAAGGCGTTGGTGTCCGACGGTCCCGCGCGCTCCTCGAGCGTGCCGTCGGGTGACACGAGCTCGCGGCCGCCGACGATCGGCGGCGCCGCCGCGAAGACGAGGTCGTCCTTCACGTCCTTGCCGTAGCGGGCGTGCAGGCGGGTCAGCACCAGATCCCAGCCGGTGTAGGCGGTCGGCTTCGCGATCGGTCCCTCGAGCACGTCGGCGCCGAGCAGCGCGAGCTCCTCCGGCCCGAGGTTCGGCCCCGGGCACGGATCGCACGACGACGCCTGCCACGCATACTCGGTCACCACCGCGCCCGGGTTCTTCGCGATCGTGCGATCGAACAGCGCCGCGTAGAACGACGCGAAGTCGCCGCGCACCGCGTCGCGGACGTCGAGGTTCGTCGGGATGGTGACGTTCTTGTAGTTCGCGACCTGGTAGCGCTGCGACGGCGACAGGATGCTGACGATCAGGTCCTGGGTGCCGGCGGAGTTGGCGAGCCCGAGCCGGATCGGCAGCGTGAAGTCGTCGGCGTCGTAGTGGAAGCGCAGCGGCGACAGCGCGGCCCGGTGGTCGGCGTCGAACGTCACCTTCTTCGGGTCGACCCTGGCGACGAAGAACTTCATCCCGGCCTCGACGTACGGCCGCAGGTACGGCTCCGCGCCCGGCGGGATCCGGTAGTGCTCGCGACGCAGCCAGGTGTCGAGGCCGGTCGAGTCGGTCGCCGACAGGATGACGATGTCGTACTCGCCGACGACGAACTTCGCCTCGATCTTCACGCCGAGGTCGCGGTCGTCGACGACGGCGCTCGCGAGATCGTCGAGCTCCCCTCCGCTCATCCGCCCGAGGACGCCGCCCTCCGGCATCGGCGGCGCGCACGGATCCTGCTCCCAGTACTCGACGAGCCGCGGCGCCCCCATCGCCTCGACGCGGGCGAACACGTCGCGCGGCAGCGTCTTCACGTCCCCCTCGTGAAGGACGACCGGCACCGGCACCACCAGCGCGAACGCCTCGACCGGTCCCTGGTAGTCGTTCTGCATCGACAGGACGGTGCGCGTGCCGTCGCGCATGAGGACGACCTGGGTCGCCCCGTTGGTCAGCGTGTTGCCGCCGGTGTCGATGTAGAAGCCGCAGAAGGCCGCGGCCGACCGCGGCGCGGCGCCGGCCACCGCCGCCACGCAGACCGCCGCGAGCAGGAGCGAGGTCGTTCGTCGCATCGTCGTCACCTCTCCGGCTAGCCTGGCACGGACCGCCCTGTTATGCGTAGGGACCCGCGAGGGCCCATGACGTACGCGATCGAGACCGCCGGCCTCACCAAGACCTTCGGCCGCACGCGCGCGCTGGCCGGGATCGACCTGGCGATCCGCAAGGGCACCGTCTACGGCCTGCTCGGGCCCAACGGCGCCGGCAAGACGACGTTCATCCGCGTGCTGGCGACGCTGCTCCGCCCCGACGGCGGCTCGGCGAAGGTGCTCGGCCACGACGTCGTGCGCGACGCGCGCACGGTGCGCGAGAAGGTCAGCCTCACCGGCCAGTACGCGTCGATCGACGAGGACCTGACCGGCCGCGAGAACCTCGTGCTGGTCGGGCGGCTGCTCGGCTTCCCGTGGCGCGCCGCCCGCGAGCGCGCCGGCGAGCTGCTGGAGGCGTTCGGCCTCACCGACGCCGGCGAGCGGCAGGTGCGCACCTACTCGGGCGGCATGCGCCGGCGCGTCGACATCGCCGCCAGCCTGGTCGCCATCCCCGACCTCCTCTTCCTCGACGAGCCGACGACCGGCCTCGATCCGCGCAGCCGCAACCAGGTGTGGGAGCTGGTCCGCCGCATCGCCGCCGAGGGCACGACCGTGCTGCTCACGACCCAGTACCTCGACGAGGCCGATCGCCTCGCCGAGCGGATGGCGGTGATCGATCACGGCCGCGTCATCGCCGAGGGCACCAGCCGCGAGCTCAAGGCGTCGATCGGCGCCAACGCGCTGCGGCTGCGGCTCGCCAGCGCCGAGCACCGGCCGCGCGCGATCGAGATCGTCGTCGACCTGCTCGGCGAGGGTGTCTTCCCGGCCGAGGAGCCGCTCGAGCTGACCGCGCGCCTCGAGACGGCGGCGCAGGCCGGCGCGGTGCTGGTCGCGCTCGCGGAGGCGGCGATCGAGGTCGCCAACCTGTCGGTCGGCGATCCCAGCCTCGACGAGGTCTTCCTCGCGCTCACCGGCAAGCCGGCCGAGGAGCCCGCGCGCGGCCCGGAGGGCGAGCCATGAGCGACGACGCGCTGCCGACCGGCGCCCGCACCCACGAGCTGCTGGCGAGGCACGTCCGCCCGCGGCCGGCGTCGGCGGCGTCGACGGTGATCACGCTGGCCTGGCGCGCGATGCTGAAGATCAAGCACGTGCCGTTCCAGCTCTTCGACGTGACCGTCACGCCGATCATGTTCACGCTGCTGTTCACCTACATCTTCGGCGGGGCGCTCGCCGGCTCGCCGCGCGAGTACATCCAGTACCTCTTGCCCGGCATCGTCGTGCAGACGATCGTCTTCATCACCGTCTACACCGGCGTCGGCCTCAACACCGACATCCAGAAGGGCCTCTACGACCGGTTCCGCTCGCTGCCGATCTGGCAGCCGTCGCCGCTGCTCGGCGCGCTGGTCGGCGACCTGTTCCGCTACTCGGTGGCGACGGTGCTCATCCTCGTCCTCGGGCTCATCCTCGGCTTCCGGCCGGCGGGCGGCCCGGTCGGCGTCGTGCTGGCGGCGCTCCTCGTGCTGGTGTTCGCGGTGTCGCTGTCGTGGCTGTGGATCATCATCGGCATGCTCGTCCGCACGCCGGAGTCGGTGATGACGACGAGCTTCCTCTTCCTCATGCCGCTGACGTTCGCCAGCGACATCTTCGTCGGGCTGAAGACGATGCCGGGCTGGCTGCAGGTGGCGGTCGGCCACAACCCGGTGACCTACCTGGCCGGCGCGTCGCGCGCGCTGATGCAGGGCCAGCCGGCCGGCCACGACGTCGTGCGCGTGCTGGCGTCGGCGGCGGTGATCCTGGTCGTCGCGGTGCCGGTGGCGATCCGGCTCTACCGCAAGGAGCGCTGAGCGGAGGCAGGCCATTTTCTGGCCCGCGCGGGCGGGTCGGGCGAACGTCGAGGCGGTGAAGCCGAACGCGCTCGATCTCCAGGCCGACCTGCACCCGGCCGACAGCCTCGACGGGCTGCTCCACCACTGGCGCGACTTCGGCAGCGCGTGGCTGCTCGCCGACATGCTGCAGGTGCTCGCGCTCGCGCTGGTGCTCGGCGCGGCGATCGCCTACCACCCGGCGACGCGGCGGCGGATGTCGACGCTCGAGCACGTCGAGGAGCCGAAGACGATCCTCACCTACGCGATGGTGGCGGCGATCGTGGCGCTGATGGTCGAGGTGCAGCCGGCGATGGCGTTCGTCGTGTTCGGCATCGGCGGGCTGATGCGCTTCCGCACCGACGCCGGCGACGCCAAGGACACCGGCCGCGTGATCCTGGTGACCGTGGTCGGCCTGTGCTGCGGGCTCAAGATCTTCGTCGTGGCGGTGCCGGCGACGGTGATGGGCTGGGGGCTCATCTGGTTCCTCGAGCGGCAGCGGACCGGCATCATCCGCATCTCGGGCGTGCACGAGGCGTCGCTGCACGAGTCGGTGCGCGCGTACCGCGGCGCGATCGCGGCGCTCGGCTGCCGGATCATCGGCGAGCAGATCCGCTTCACGCGGCGCGAGGTGACGTTCGTCGTCGAGGCGCCGCCGGAGCTGGGCAAGGACGCGCTGCACGGGCGGCTCGACGAGGTGCCGGCGGAGCTGCGCGGCGTGATCGAGCTCGAGCAGCTCTGAGCGGCGGGGCGGCAGCACGCCCGGCGGGCCGGGCTCGACCTCGGCTTCCGACCGAGGGCGACAGGCTGTCACTCGCAATCGCGTGGACCGCGCGTGCTCTCCTGTTGCACACTGGCCCCATGCTCCACGTGAGAGTGATGGTGTGCGCGGTGATGGTGATGGCGGCGCCGGTGCTGGCGCGTGGCGACGCGGGACTGGGCCAGAAGGATCCCGGGCTGTTCAATCTGAAGGGCACGATCTACTTCCTGCCCAGCACGACGACGCACATGCCGGACAAGGTCGAGTCGCTGCCACCGCAGGGCACGATCTACGCCGAGTCGCTCGACGTGCCGCCGCGCCCGTTCAAGGACGGCTTCCCCGGCGTGACCGACCGCTTCGAGTGGTTCGGCATCGTCTACACCGGCCGCTTCCAGGTGGCGGCGGCTGGCGACTTCGCGTTCCGCAGCCGCACCGACGACGGCATCATCCTCTGGATCGACGGCAAGCAGATCCTCGCCGACGACTCCATCCACGGGCCGCGCGACGCGCACGGGACGGTGAGGCTCGCCAAGGGCCTGCACGACATGAAGGTCTGGTACTGGCAGGGACCGGCGGTGCAGATCGCGCTGCAGCTCTTCGTGACGCCGCCGGGCGGCAAGGAGGCGATCTTCTCGATGAAGGACTACGCCGCCGACCTCGGGCGCGCGCTGACCGCGCTCGGCGGCGAGGCGACGCCCGACGGCATCCGCCTCCGGCTCGACGCGAAGGTGCTGTTCGCGTTCGACAAGGCGACGCTGCGGCCGGCGGCGCGCAAGGTGCTGGCGCAGGTCGCGGCGATCCTCGCGCCGTACCCGAACGCGTCGGTGTCGATCGGCGGCTACACCTCGTCGGAGGGCGACGACGCCTACAACCTGGCGCTGTCGCAGCGCCGCGCCGACGCGGTGCGGGCCGCGCTGGCGAAGACGGTGGCACCGACGATCACGCTGACCGCGAGCGGCCACGGCGAGGCCGATCCGATCGCCGACAACACGACCGAGAAGACCCGCGCGCCGAACCGCCGCGTCGAGCTGTTGATCAGGCCGTAGCGCTTCCGGCGATCGCTCCGCTCGGTCAGCGATCGATCGTCGTCGTGAACGCGCGGTAGGTCTGGCAGCCGTCGGTCGAGTAGTGGAACGTGACGCGGACCTTGCCGTGCAGGTCGGCGGTCGCGTACGCGGGCAGGCCGGCCTGATCGCCGGTGCGGACGTAGCCGGCGATCGCCGCCGTGAGCCGGACGTCGTCGGCGCCGGGCACCTGGCTGTGGCACGGCGAGTAGTCGCACATGCCGGGGCCGTGCTGCTTCCCGTCGAGGTAGTACATCTTGTCGTGGATCGTCTGGGTGACGTCCTTCCAGCCGGCGCCGTCCGCGAGCTGGAAGCTGACCAGGTCGCGGCAGGGCTCCGTCGACACCGACTTGACGCCGGTCAAGGTCACCGTGATCGAGTCGCCGCTCACCGAGACGACGCCGGGATCGGAGGTGGCGTCGCCGGCCGCCGAGCCGGCCGCCGAGCCGGTCGCCGAGCCGTCGGCGCTGCCGGCCGCCGAGCCGGTCGACGAGCCGGACGCCGAGCCCGTCGACGACCCGGGCGCCGTGCCGCTGCCGGGACCGGGCGCCGGCCGCGCCGACGGATGAGCGCCGCAGGCGGCGAGCAGGAGGAGGGGCAGGGAGGCGCGCATGCCCGAGTCGTACCACCGCGCCTCGCCGTCCGCGCGGCTGCGGCACGGGGTCGCGGCGGTGGACGGCGCGTGCGCGACCCCGCGGCCGTGCGCAGGTTGCCGGTGTGACCCGCCCACCATCGAGAGCGCGAGGCCTGGACGGCTCCTACCTCGGCGTCGTGCTGCTGCTGATGCTCCTCGCCCCGGTCGCGTCGATCGCGATCGAGCATGCGACGCGCGGCGGCGGCCTCCTGGCGCTCGCCGGCGCGTGGTTCACCTTCTGGGCCGTCGGCCTGCGGCTGTTCACTGCGGGCATCCGGCAGCTCGCGAACCCCGGCTTCACCGCGCGGTCGATCTTCCACGCGACCGGCGCCGAGGCGCTGCCGATCGTCCGCGAGCTGGGCTTCACGAACACCTGCCTGGGCCTGCTCGGCGTGGTCTCGCTCGGCGTGCCGGCGTGGCGGGTGCCGGCCGCCATCGCCGGCGGCCTCTACCTCGGGCAGGCCGGCGTCCTCCACGTGGTCCGCAAGCCGGCGAACCCGAACGAGGTCGTCGCGATGGTGAGCGACCTGTTCGTCGCCGCCGTGATCGCGGTGTGGCTCGTCGCGCGCGCCTGCTGAGCCCGGCGAGCCGCGGGCGGTGCAGGCTACAGGCCGAGGTCCTTGACGCGACGCTGGAGGGCGCGGCGCGAGACCTCGAGCACGGCGGCCATGCGGTCGAGGTCGCCGTCGCACGCGCGGTGCACGCGGACGATCTCGTCGGGCGTGAGGTCGCGCGCGGTGCGGATGTTCGGGCTGCGCTCGATCAGGTCGTAGATCGACGTCCGCGGGATGTTGAGCTGATCGGCGGCCGCCTTCACGTCCCACGCGTGGTCGCGCAGCGCCGCGATCAGCTCGGCCTCGCTGACCTCCGTCGAGCGGCGGCGCCGGTTCGGCTCCAGCGTCTCGCGCGCGGCGCGGCGGTGGGTCGCGGTGATCGGCGTCATCGGCGCGGGCTCCGG
>DASZXE010000311.1:0-6569 GCA_035546475.1 Kofleriaceae bacterium | reverse complement strand
GGCGGCCACCCGCCCGAGCTCGCGCGCCGCGGCCTCCGGGTGGCGCGCGCACCACGCCGTCAGCAGGTCGGCGTCGCCGGCGCCGCCCCACGGCGTGCGTCCCTCGATCCGCGTGACCCGCCAGATCAGCTCGAACGCCTCGCGGCTCGTGCAGCGCAGGAGGCACGGCACGACGCACCACGGCACGTTGTGCAGCACGCCGTCGGCGTCGAGGCGGGTCGCCAGCCACGGCACGATGCCGTCGCCGTAGCGGTCGTGCAGCTCGACGTTGTCGAAGCCGCGCGGCGGGAACTGCCAGTCGAGGCGCGACGCGACCTCGACCAGCTCGGCGGCGTCCTCGAGCGACAGCAGCGCGGCCCACAGCGTGTCGGCGCCCGGCCCGCCGTCCACGCCGTCGCGGGTGAAGGCGGTGACGCCGCGCAGGATCGCGCGCGCACGGTCGAGCGGCAGCGGGGCCGTCGCGCTCATCCGAGGAGCGAGTAGACGCGCACGCCGGAGAAGTCGCGCGCGGCCAGCTCGTCCTTCGTCAGCAGGAAGAACAGCTTGTTGCAGTCGCCGAACTGGAACTCGGCGGCGCCGTCGGAGTCGACCTGCAGGAGGAGCTGGTCGTCGGTGCCGTTGGCGTGCGCGTCGACGTAGTCCTGCTCGTCGACGTAGCCGAGGACGTAGCTCGACGGCTGGCCCTCGGTGGTGCCGGTGAACGCGGCGCGGTGGTAGGCGTCGAAGTCCTGCCACCACGCGTCGAGCGGCGCGGCGATGAACGGCGACACGCCGCCGGGCAAGGTGACCGTCGGCTCGAAACGCAGCGAGGCGAGCCCGTGGAGGAACGGCGCGAACTGGGTGACCTCGACGAACTCGCTCTTCCACTCGACCTGCGGCGGCGTCGCCCGCACCAGCGCGTCGTCGGGTCCGTCGTGAAAGACGACCGCGCAGCACGGCTCGTCGGGCACGTTGTCGGTCGTGCCCCACTGGCTGTTGTAGAAGAAGGCGAGCGAGCCGGCGGCGGGCAGGCGCGGATCGCTCACGTCGGCGAGCCGGACCTGCGCGATGAACTCCATCGGCACGCCGGCGCGCTCGGGCCAGGCGACGCCGGGCGGCAGGTCGGGCACGCCGCCGAACCGCGACGCGCCGAGCGGCAGCGCGGCGAGCGCGGCCTCCCAGGTGGCCAGCTTGTCGGCGTCGATCGGCTCGTCGTCGACGGCGTTGCGGAACCGTCCCGGCCGCGGCGCCAGCGCGGTGGCGGTGATGCGGAACGCGGGCTGGAGCAGCGGCGCGATCGCGTCGGCGTCGTCGCCGTGACCGTGGTCGGAGAGAACCTTCAGTACCTGGGCAGCATCCATGGCCGGTGGAGCCTACTCGATCGCGGATGTGACCGCGGTCAGCGCACCAGGAACTGCGGATGATCGACGAACCATCCGACCGTCTCCGCCATGCCGGCGTGGATGTCGTGGGTCGGCGCATAGCCGAGGGCCGCCGCGATCCGGTCGATCGCGGCCAGCGAGTGCGGGATGTCGCCGGCGCGCGGCGGCTCGAAGATCGGCGCCGCGTTCGCCGCCGACGGCCGGTAGCGGGCGAGGTTGTCGCGGAGGATCGCGAACAGCTCGAGCAAGGTCGTGCGCGCGCCGCACGCCACGTTGTAGACGGTGCCGGCCGCCTCCGGCCCCGCGCACCCGGCGAGCAGGTTGGCCTGCACCGCGTTGTCGACGTAGCAGAAGTCGCGGCTCGCGCTGCCGTCGCCGAAGATCGCGCACGGCCGGTCGGCGAGCAGGTTGTTGATCCAGCGCGGCACCACCGCCGCGTACAGCCCCGCCGGGTCCTGGCGCCGGCCGAAGACGTTGAAGTAGCGCAGCCCGATCACCTCGAGGCCGTACACGCGGCCGAAGGTGTCGGCGTAGATCTCGTCGATCACCTTCGTCGCCGCGTACGGCGACAGCGGCCGCCCGATGACGTCCTCGGTCTTCGGCAGCCCCTGGTGATCGCCGTACACCGACGACGACGACGCGTAGACGAACCGCTTGAGCCCCGCGTCGCGCGCGGCGAGGAGGAGGTTGACGAAGCCGGTGACGTTGCTCGCGTGGTACGGCCCCGGGTCGGCGATCGAGCGCGGCACCGAGCCGATCGCGGCCTGGTGCAGCACGACGTCGACGTCGGTGACCGCCTGCCGGCACAGCGCCGGATCGGTGATGTCGCCCTCGAGGAACTTGAACTGGAGCTGGGTGTCCGGGTGGTAGGCGAGGACGGAGTCGAGGTTGCGGCGGTGGCCGCTCGCGAAGTTGTCGACGCCGACGACCTCCTGGCCGAGGTCGAGCAGCCGCTCGATCAGCGCCGACCCGATGAAGCCCGCGCAGCCGGTGACCAGCCACCGGCGCGGCTCGTTGACCAGCGTCTCGCAGAGGTCGGCGTAGCGCGCGCCGGGTTCGTCGCTGGCGTGCGCCGTCCCCATCACAGGCTCCAGTAGCGTAGCCCGCGCTCCATCGAGCCGGGGTCGAGCACGCTCTTCACGTCGATGACCACGCCGCCGTCCTTCACCCGCCGCAGGAGCTCGGCGGGCCGCTCGAGGTAGGCCTGGTGGGCGACCGCGAGGACGAGCACGTCGAGGTCGACCAGCTCGGCGAGCGGCGTGATCGCGATGCCGTACTCGTGCTGCGCCTCCTCCGGATCGCCGAGCGGGTCGTGCACCTGCGCGCACAGGCCGAACTGGCGCAGCTCGGCGACGATGTCGGGGATGCGCGAGTTGCGCAGGTCCGGCACGTTCTCCTTGAACGTCAGGCCGAGGATGCCGATGCGCGCCTGGCGCAGCGGCACGTCGCCGGTCGACAGCAGCTTCACCGCCTCCTGCGCGATGAAGCGGCCGACGTTGTTGTTGATGCGCCGCCCGGCGAGGATGACCTCGGGCAGGTAGCCGAGCTCCTCGGCCTTCGTCGTCAGGTAGTACGGATCGACGCCGATGCAGTGACCGCCGACCAGGCCGGGCGTGAAGCGGAGGAAGTTCCACTTGGTGCCGGCCGCCTCGAGGACGTCGGCGGTGCGGATGCCCATCCGGTGGAAGATGAGCGCGAGCTCGTTCATGAGCGCGATGTTGAGGTCGCGCTGCGTGTTCTCGATCACCTTGGCGGCCTCGGCGACCTTGATCGACGGCGCGCGGTGGACGCCGGCCTCGACGACCGCGCCGTACGCGCGGGCGACGCGCTCGAGCGACTCCGGCGTGTCGCCCGACACGACCTTCACGATCCGCTCGAAGGTGTGGAGCTTGTCGCCGGGGTTGATGCGCTCCGGCGAGTAGCCGAGGAAGAAGTCGTGGCCGGCGGCGAGGCCCGACAACGACGACAGGATCGGGCCGCACACCTCCTCGGTGACGCCCGGGTAGACGGTCGACTCGTAGACGACGATGTCGCCCCGCTTGAGGTACGGCGCGACCGTGCGCGAGGCGCTGATCATCGGGCCGAGGTCGGGCCGGTTGTTGTGATCGATCGGCGTCGGCACCGCGACGATGAAGAAGGTGCAGGTGCGCAGCCGCTCGGGATCGGCGGTCAGCTCGATCGAGGAGGCGCGGAGCGCGTCGCCGGTGACCTCGGCGGTGTCGTCGTGGCCGCGGCGCAGCTCGTCGATGCGGCGCTGGCGGATGTCGAAGCCGATCGTCGGCAGCTTGCGGGCGAAGGCGAGGGCGACCGGCAGCCCCACGTAGCCGAGGCCGATCACGGCGATGCGTTCCTGCTCCAGCGCCAGCATCTCCGTCGAGGTAATCATGGGCGCTCGCGGGCGGCAAGCGAGCGAGGCCATGGCTCGTGCGCGCGCGTGATGTGGCTCGCGGCGCGTGCACGGCCGCATCGCTTGCGCGGCGGGCGGCGCGCGCGGTACGCCGGCGCGGTGGTGATCGTGCACGTGATCTCGACCTTCGGGGTCGGCGGCCAGGAGCGCATGGTGCGCGACCTCGCCACCGGCCAGGCCGCGCGCGGTCACCGCGTGATCGTCGTCTCGCTCGCGCCGCCGCCGGAGGGCCCGCTCGCCGTCGCGCTGCAGGCCGGCGGCGTCGAGCCGCTCACCGTCGCCAAGGGGCCGGGCGTCCTCGATCCGACGCTCGGCGCCCGGCTCGCGTGGGCCTTCAAGCGGCGCGACGCCGACGTCGTCCACACGCACAACCCGCTCGCGATGGCGTACGGCGCGGCGGCCGGGCGCGCGATCGGCGCGACGGTCGTCCACACGCAGCACGGCCTGCACGCCGGCAGCCGCGGCCAGCGCCTCGTCCGCCGCCAGCTCGCGCGCCTCGTCGACGCCTTCGTCGCCGTCTCGCCGGCGATCGCCCACCAGCTCCGCACGACGCACGAGCTCGGCGATCGGATCGACGTCATCGAGAACGGCCTGCGCCTCGATCGCTTCCGGCCCGATCCGGAACAGCGGGCGGCGGTGCGCGCCGAGCTCGGCCTGCCGGCCGACGCGTTCGTGATCGGCAACGTCGGGCGCATCGACGAGTGGAAGAACCAGCGGCTGCTGCTCGCCGCGGCGGCGCCGTTGCTCGGCGACAAGGTGCGGGTCGTCTTCGTCGGCGACGGACCGGCCGAGGCGGAGCTGGCGCTCGCGATCGCGCGGCTGCCGAACCCGGCGTGGGCACGGATGGTCGCGCGCCGCGACGATCTCGACCGGGTGCTGACCGCGTTCGACTGCTTCGCGCTCACCTCCCGCAGCGACGCCCTGCCGATGGTCGTGCTCGAGGCGATGGCGACCGGCCTGCCGGTCGTCGCCACCGCCGTCGGCGCGCTGCCCGGCGTCATCGCCGACGGCGAGACCGGTTACCTGACCGCCGTCGACGAGGCGGAGGTGCGCGATCGCCTCCGCCGGCTCGTCTCCGGCCCCGAGGCCACCCGCGCCATGGGCGGCCGCGCCCGCGCCGATGCGCTCGCCCGTCACGACGCCGCGCGCATGGTCGACGACTACCTCCGTCTCTACGAGCGGACCGCCGACGCCCGCGGTCGCCGCCGGTGAGCTGGCTGCCGCCATGAAGCGGACGCGATGAGCTGGGAGCCGAGCCGCTGGACCGGGCCGCGCCTCGCCGCGTACGCGCCGCTCGTGGCCCGGCTCGCGGCCTTCTCCCGCTGGCCATCCGTCGACGAGCTGGACGCCGTCCTCGCCGATCGCCTGCGCGCAGGGCGACCGGTGCGCCTCGTCGCGCAGCCGTCCTCGCGCGCGCCCGACACGCTCCTGTACGAGGTGCACGTCGTCGAGCGCGGCGAGGTGCCGACGCGCGAGGAGAACCCGCACGATCTGTGGAACGCGCTCGTGTGGGCGACCTTCCCGCGGGCGAAGTGGGCGCTCGCCGATCGGCTCGGCGCGATCCAGCGCGAGCGGGCCGCCGCCGGGCCCCGCCTGCCCGGCACCCGCGCGCCCTCGCACGATCGTCTGGCCATGCTCGACGAGGGCGGCCTGATCGTCAGCTCCGGCCGCGCCGTCGTCTTCGGCCACGCGGTCCTCGAGCACGCCGCCCGCGGCATCGACACCATCCGCGCCGCGCGCTTCTCCCTCCCCGGCGATCGGTCCTGGGATCGTGACGTCATCGACCTCGCCCTCGCCTCCGCCATCACCGACGGCCGCGAGATCGACCCCGGCCCTGGCATCGCCATCGACGCCACCACCCTCGTCCCCTGGTGACCCGCGCCGACGTGGGCGTGACCTCCGCCGTCGGGAGCCGTGACTCTCCGGATCCTCTCTGCACCTCCACCGCGACCCTCCCACCTCCGCGCGCTCGCAGCTCCTCTCGGGAGATCAAGAGAGGATCGATCTCCGGAACCGGTGTGCGCTGGGAACGTGTGGGAACGCGCCCGCTCGAGGTCCATCGCCGCCGCGCTCCGCGCCTGTCCGCGCGCTCGCGCACGCGCCCGCGCAGGCGAGCTCGCGCGAGGAGCGGTCGCGTGACGCGGCGGCCGAGCGGCGGGCGGCTACTGGCAGAGGTCGGTGAAGCCGACCTCGCAGGCCATGGTGGAGGCTTCGCCGGAGACCTCGGGGTCGCGCGGGAGGCAGTGCAGGCCCTCGCCGGCGGTGTTCGCGCAGGACGGCGCGAGCGCGCGCGCCAGGCCGGCACAGGCCATCGGGCTGCCGGCCTGACAGGCCGTCTCCAGGTAGGCGCGCTCGCGGACCGGGTCGTCGCCCACGTGCTCGAGCAGGTCCGCGCACGCATCGGCGACGCCGAGCGAGCAGGCCTCGTCGAGGCGCGCCTCGTCGTGGCCGTGCTGCGTCGCCGCCCAGGCGCACGCGACCGGGTCGTCCGCGCACGGACGCGGCAGCGCGGCGGCCGACTTGATCGCCGTCTCGCGATCGCAGCCGGCCTGCTCGCCGTCCTTGCACGCGAGCGCGTAGAAGGTGACCAGGACGAGCGGCCGCGGAGGCTCGTCCTCGAGGAACTGGCCGACGGCGAGGCAGGCCTGGCCGTCGCCGGCGTCGCAGGCGTCGACCGTGTCGGCGATCGTCGCGCACAGATCGGCCGGGCCGAGCAGACAGCGGGGCGTGATCATCGTGTCCGCGAGGGCGTGACCGGGCACCGGCGCCGCGGCACCGGCGCCGGCGGACGTCGTCGAGCC
>DASZXE010000310.1:0-13843 GCA_035546475.1 Kofleriaceae bacterium | reverse complement strand
CGGGGCCCGGCTCGTCGGTGGCGTCGCCGTCGTCGGGCGCCGGGGCGCCGCCGGCGGGCGGCTCGTCGTCGCCCTGGGCGTGCGCGGCGGGGGGTGCGCGGACGGCCGCCACCGCCGCCACCAGCGCGAGCCCGACCGCGGTTGCCCGGAGCATCGACGGCAAAGTATACCGCGAGGGATCGATCCGCCTCTTTTGCGCCGTGCGCTCACGGCCAGGAGTCCCATGGGCACCAGCGGCTACCGCGGCCTCGACTACTACGGCGTCGACGAGCTCTACACGGAGGAGGAGCGGGCGATCCGCGACACCGTCCGCGACTTCGTCTCCGCCGAGATCCTGCCGGTCATCGGCCGGCACTTCACCGCCGGCACCTTCCCGCGCGAGCTCATCCCGGTGTTCGGCCGCATGGGGCTGCTCGGCGCGTCGCTCACCGGCCACGGCTGCCCGGGGACGTCGGCGACCGCGTACGGCCTCATCTGCCAGGAGCTGGAGCGCGGCGACTCGGGCGTGCGCTCGTTCTGCTCGGTGCAGTCGAGCCTGGTCATGTACCCGATCTGGGCGTTCGGCTCCGAGGAGCAGAAGCAGCGCTGGCTGCCCGGCATGGCGAAGGGGGAGCTCGTCGGCTGCTTCGGGCTGACCGAGCCGGACTTCGGCTCGAACCCGGCGGGCATGCTGACGACCGCGCGGCGCACCGACGGCGGCTACGTGCTGACCGGCACGAAGCGGTGGATCACCAACGGCTCGATCGCCGACGTCGCGCTCGTGTGGGCGAAGCTCGATGGGACGATCCACGGCTTCCTGGTGCCGACGAAGACGAAGGGGTTCACCGCGCGCGACCTCCCCGGCAAGTGGAGCCTGCGCGCGTCGGTGACGAGCGAGCTGGTGCTCGACGACGTCGAGGTCGGCGAGGACGCCTTGCTCCCCGGCGTGCGCGGGCTGCGCGGGCCGCTGTCGTGCCTGACCCAGGCGCGGTTCGGCATCTGCTACGGCGCGGTCGGCGCCGCGATGGCCTGCTACGACGAGGCGCTGCGCTATGCGCAGGACCGCGTGCAGTTCTCGCGGCCGATCGCCGGCTACCAGCTCGTGCAGCAGAAGCTGGTCGACATGGTCACCGAGATCACGAAGGGGCAGCTCCTCTGCTACCGGCTCGGGCGGCTGAAGGACGCCGGCACGCTGACGCCGCAGCAGGTGTCGCTCGCCAAGCGCAACTGCGTCTACTGGGCGCGCGAGATCGCGCGCGACGCCCGCGACATCCTCGGCGCGAACGGCGTCACCGACGAGTACCAGTGCGGCCGCCACATGCTGAACCTCGAGAGCGTCTACACGTACGAGGGGACGCACGACATCCACACGCTCGTCGTCGGCCAGGACGTCACCGGGCTGGCGGCGTTCGACGGCTGACCTTCGACGGCGCCGGGGCGAACGGGGAAGATGCCATCATGACGCGGCCGAACGTCCTCATCGTCGCCGGGCTCGATCCGTCGGGCGGCGCCGGCCTGATCGCCGACATCCGCGTCTGCGAGCAGCTCGGCTGCCGGCCGGTCGCGGTCGCGACGGCCCTGACCGAGCAGTCGACGGTCGAGGTGCGCGCGGTCAACCCGGTCGCGCCGACCGTCGTCGGCGACCAGCTCGCGATGCTGCTCACCGACATCGAGGTCGCGGCGGTGAAGCTGGGGATGCTCGGCACCGCGGCGATCGCCGAGGAGGTCGCGCGCGCGCTCGAGCTGTCGGCGGCGCCGGTCGTGTGGGACCCGGTGCTGCGGCCGACGCGCGGGCGGGTGGCGCTGTACGACGGCGAGCCGGCCGGCGCGGTCGAGCTGCTCGACGGGCTGGTCGCGCTGTGCACGCCGAACGCCGGCGAGGCGGAGGCGCTGACCGGCCGCGCGATCGTCACCGCGGGCGACGCGATCGCGGTCGGCGTCGACCTCTACCAGCGCGGCATGACCGCGACCCTGGTGAAGGGCGGCCACTGGGGCGAGCCGGAGCAGGTGGTCGACGTGCTGGTCACCGCGGACGGCCACGAGCTGCTGGCGGGGCCGCGCATCGCGACGGACGAGCCGGTACACGGCACCGGGTGCGCCCTGTCGACGGCGATCGCGTGTCACCTGGCGCTGGGCCGCAGCCTCGAGGACGCGTGCCGGGCGGCGCGGGCGTTCGTGTCGGACCGGGTCGCGGCGCCGGTGTCGCCGGGGCGGGGCCGGGCGTCGGTCCTGTAAGGACGCGCGTGCGGCGGCGTTGGATCGACATGCGACCGGTCTGCACGCTGCTCGGCCTGGCGCTCGCGGTCGGGCTCGGCCTCGGGCTCGCGGCCCGCGGCGCGGCGGCGGACCGGCCGGCGGTGCCACGCGCCGGAGAGGGCGAGGCGGCCGGTGCGCCGCCCGGAGACGGCGCCGTCGGCGTCGACGTCGCGATCGGCGGCGTGCGGGCGAACGGCCTCGACGACGGCTGGATGGTGCGGGCCGAGCTGGAGGCCGCGATGCTGTCGCCGCCGGGCGGGCTGGGCGGCTACGGCGGCTACCTGGTGGGCATCCAGGGCTGGAAGGCCGGGGCCGATGGCGGCGTGGGGCTGCCGGTGGCGGTCGAGCTGGGCCTGCGCGCGCCGCGCGTGCGGCTCGGGGGGCTGCTCGGCTTCGAGGCGATCTTCGTCGATCGGGTCGGCGGCGACCGCGGGCTCGGGCTGTACGCGCCGCTCGCGGGGGCCAACGTACGGATCGAGATCGCGCCGGGCTGGAGCCTCGGCGCCGACGCGCGGGTGACGCGGCGCTGGCAGCTCGGCGCGGACGATCACACGCAGTGGCAGCTCGGCTTCTCGCTGACGCAACTGTGGGAGCGGCGGCTCGAGCGCCCGTACCTGTAGCGGCCACGGCCGCGAGCGCGCGAACGGTGCTATGACGCACGCGTGAGCGACGACGCGAGCGCGCGGCCCGGCCGGGTCGTCGTCACCGGAGCGACGGGGCTGGTCGGACGGCCGCTGGTGAAGGCGCTGGTCGGCGCGGGGCACGCGGTGACGGCGCTCGTGCGCGACGCGGCGCGCGCGCGGACCGCGCTCGGCGACGGCGTCGACGTGGTCGCGGCCGACCTCGAGAATCCCGGGGCGTGGCAGGCGTCGCTGGCCGGGGCCGCGGCGATCGTCCACCTGGCGGGCGAGCCGATCGGCGGGCGGCGGTGGAACGCGCGGCAGAAGCAGCTCATCCGCGACAGCCGGGTCGAGTCGACGCGCGTGATCGTCGAGCACCTGGCGCGGCTGGACGCCGGCGCACGTCCGCGCGCGCTGGTCAGCGCATCGGGCATCGACTACTACGGCGCCGCCGACCCGGAGCTCGACGACGACCTGCCGGTCGACGAGCGCGCGCCGCGCGGGGACAGCTACCTCGCGCGCGTGTGCGGCGCGTGGGAGGCGGAGGCGGCGGCCGCCGAGCGGCTCGGCGTGCGGGTCGCGCGCCTGCGCACCGGCGTCGTCATCGCGCCCGGCGGCGCGCTGGCGCGGATGACGACGCCGTTCAAGCTGTTCGTCGGTGGGCGGGTCGGCTCGGGCGCGCAGTGGTTCTCGTGGATCCACCTCGACGACGCGGTGGCGGCGTACGTGGCCGCCGTCGACGATGCACGCTACACGGGGCCGATCAACCTGGTCGCCCCCGGCAGCGCGCGCAACCGCGACCTCGCGCACGCGCTCGGCGCCGCGCTGCACCGGCCGTCGTGGCTGCCGGTGCCGGCGTTCGCGCTGCGCGTCGCGGTCGGCGAGCTGGCCGACTACCTGCTCACCGGCCGGCGCGCGGTGCCGGCGGCGCTCGAGCGGCTCGGCTTCGCGTTCGCGCACCCGACGCTCGACGAGGCGGTGACGTCGGCGGTGCGCGAGCGCTGACGGGGTCGGCCGGCAGGCCTCCGAGCCGGGCGCGTCGATCGGCCGATTGCTTTCGAACGCGACGGTCGCTCGCCGCGCTCGTCTGGCCCGTCCGGCGAGCGGCGTCGGCTCCCGGCGAGCGAGCGGCAGCGAAGCGGACGAAGCGGACCGAAGCGGACCGAAGCGGACGGCGGGAGAAGGTCAATCGGTCGCGGCGGGATCGGGATCGGAGTCGGCCGAGGAGGTGATCGGATCGCCGATGCGCAGCGGGTCGGTGCCGGGGTTCGGATCGGGCATCGGGATCGGATCCGTCATCGGCAGCGGATCGTTGCCCGGGTTCGGATCGGGCCGGATCGGATCGCCCATCGGCAGCGGGTCCGGCGACGGGCCGTGGTCCGGCGACGGGATCGGATCGCCGATCGGCAGCGGGTCGTTGCCGGGGTTCGGATCGGGCCGCGGCTCCGGGTCGTGCACCGGCGCGGGCGACGGGGCCGGCTCCGGATCGTGCACCGGCCCCGGCGACGGCGGCGCGTCGGGCCCCGGCGCGGGCGGCGCCTCCGGCTCGGGCGCCTCGCCCGCCGCCTTCGCCTCACCCGCCGCCTTCGGTGCCGCATCAGCGTCGGGGACGATCGACACGACCGGCTTCGCCGGCTTGTCGGTCGTCGCGTCCGCCGCGCCTGCGCCCGCGCCGCCGGCCGCCGCCGGTCCCTGCGTCGTCAGCGCGCCCTCGACCTGGTGGATGAACCGCGACACCGCGGCGTTGATGGTCGGCATCTGCTTCTCGATCCAGCCGGCGAGCTGCCGGAGTCCGCTCGTGAGCCCACCGAAGTCGAGGATCTTCCCGAGGTCGATCTTCGTGCTGTCGTCGGCCGGCTTGCCCTTGCCCCACGCGTCCTCGACCAGCTCCGGCTCGTCGCGCTTCGGCCCCTGCTGATCGAGCACGTCGGCGAGCGGATCGTCGGCGCGCGCCGCGGCCGCCGGCGCCGCCTCGGCCTCCACCGGTGGCGGCACCACGCTCAGGTGCGGCCGCGCCGGGCGCTCGTCGATGAGCGAGGCGACCACGTCTTCGATGGGGGCCGGCGCCCTCGCGGCCGGCGCCTTCGGGTCCGGCACCGGCTCGGCGCTCGCGGGCGGGCTCGCCGACGTGTCGGTCTCCTCGGGCGGTGGCTTCGGCGGATCGGACGTGGCCATGGCGCGCTCCAGCGTCAGCGGTTCAGCGGTTGATGATGTGGACGGCCTCGCCGAGCGCGGCGGCCGCCGCCTCGCGCACCGCCTCCGACAGCGTCGGGTGCGGGTGGATCGTCAGGTTCACGTCCTGCGCCACCGCGCCCATCTCGATCGCGAGCGCCGCCTCGGAGATGAGGTCGCTGGCGCCGTTGCCGACGATGTGGACGCCGAGGATCTCCTCGGTCTTCGCGTCGACGACGACCTTGGCGAAGCCGTCGGTGTCGTTGACCGACAGCGCGCGCCCGAGCGCGGCGAACGGGAACTTGCCGGCCTTGACCTCGTGGCCCTTCGCCTTCGCCTCGTCGTCGGTGAGCCCGGCCGACGCGATCTCCGGATCGGTGAAGACGACCGCCGGGATGCAGCGCACGTCCATCGCCGCCTTGTGGCCGGCGATGATCTCGGCGACGACCTCGCCTTCCTTGGTCGCCTTGTGCGCGAGCATCATGCCGCCGATCAGGTCGCCGATCGCGAAGACGCCGCCGACGTTCGTCCGCAACTGCTCGTCGGCGAGCACGTAGCCGCGCTTGTCGACGGCGACGCCGGCCGCCTCGAGCCCGAGGTCCTCGCTGTTGGGCCGCCGGCCGACCGACACCAGGATGACGTCGGCGTCGATCGTCGCCGCCTGGCCGCCCTTCAGCTCGACGGTGAGCACCGCGCGGTCGCCCTTGTCCTCCCAGCTCTTCGCCTTCGCCTCGGTCATCACCTCGACGCCCATCTTCTTCAGCTTGCGGGCGACGACCTGCACGCACTCCTTGTCCATCGACGCCAGGATCGACGGCAGCGCCTCGACGACGGTGACCTTGCTGCCGAACTTCGCGTAGACCATGCCGAGCTCGAGGCCGATGTAGCCGCCGCCGATCACGACCATGCGGCCCGGCACCGCGCCGAGCGCGAGCGCGCCGGTCGAGTCGAGGATCCGCTTCTGGTCGGTCTTGAAGCCGGGGATCTCGAACGGCCGCGAGCCGGTCGCCAGCACGACGTTCTTGGCGACGATCGTCTGCTCGCCCTTGCTCGACGTGATGACGATGCGGTGGCCGTCGGGCCCCGGCTTGCCGGCGAGCCGCGCGCTGCCGTCGAAGATCTCGACCTTGTTGCCCTTGAGCAGCGTCCGCACGCCGCTGGTGAGCTTGTTGACGACGCCGCCCTTCCAGCTCTGCAGCTTGCCCATGTCGAGGGTCGGCTTGCCCACGGTGATGCCCAGCGCGTCGGCGTGGCCGATCTTCTCGAACGTCTTCGCCGCATGGATGACGGCCTTCGACGGGATGCAGCCGACGTTCAGGCAGACGCCGCCCATGTACTCGCGCTCGACGATCGCGGTCTTGACGCCGAGCTGGCCCAGGCGAATGGCCGCCGGATAACCGCCCGGCCCGGCCCCGATCACGACCGCATCGAATCGCTGCTCCGACATGTGCGCTCCTCGGTCCGGTCGTACCGCGGATCGCCGACGCTGCCAACTCGCCGGGACGCGCGCCGGCGCGGCCGATCAGCGCGTCGACGCGAGCGACGCCAGCGAGGCGGCCTGCTCGCGCTGGAGCCAGGTCGGCTGCTCGTAGACGTCGTCGAACAGGGTCGCGATCGGGGGCGGGCCGATCTGCTCCTGCGCGGTGATCTCCTCGCGCACGCGGTGCTCCAGCTCCGACGAGAGCGAGGCGTGCTCGCCGGGCGCCAGCCAGCCGCGCTGCTCGAGCAGGCGGCGCAGGCGGTTGAGCGGATCGCGCTGCGCGCGCCAGACGGCGGTGATCTCCTCGTCGCGGTAGCGGCTCGGGTCGTCCGACGACGAGTGGGCGCTGACCCGGTAGGTGACCAGCTCGATGAACGTCGGTCCGCCGCCGGTGCGCGCCTTGGTCGCCGCGCGCCAGCAGGCGTCGTAGACGGCGAGCACGTCGTTGCCGTCGACGCGCAGCGGCTCGACGCCGTAGCCGAGCGCCTTCACCGCGATCGTCTCCGACGCGGTCTGCACGTGGCCGGGCGTCGAGATCGCCCACTGGTTGTTCTGGCAGATGAGGACGACCGGCGCCTTCGTCACGCCGGCGAAGTTGAGCGACACGTGGAAGTCGCCCTCGCTGGTGCCGCCGTCGCCCATGTAGCCGAAGCAGCAGCGGTTGTGGTGGCCGGCGATCTTCATCGCCATCGCCACGCCGACCGCGTGCGGGATCTGCGTCGACACGCACGACGACATCACGACGTAGTTGCCGGCGCGGTCGCACGGGTGGCAGGGCAACTGGCGGCCCTTCGACGGGTCGGCGGCGTTGCCGAAGATCTGCGCCAGGTAGGTCGACAGCGACATGCCCCGGTAGAGGCCGACGCCCGCCTCGCGCAGCGCGGGGACGATCCAGTCGATCGGCAGGGTCGCCGCCGCCGAGCCGACGACCGCCGCCTCCTGGCCGAGCGCCTCGCCGTAGAAGCCGACCCGGCCCTGGCGCTGCAACGCCATCATCCGCGCGTCGGTGACGCGGATGAGCAGCATGCCGTGGTAGAGGCGGCGGCCGAGCTCGCGATCGAGCCAGCCGATCGCCGCCGGGTCGGTGACGTCGCCGCCCTCGTCGACGAGCTGGTAGAGGCCGCGCGCCTTCTCCTCGTCGGTGCCGGCGAAGTAGTCGCGCGGCGCGACCACCGGCGACGGGGGCGGCGGGCGCAGCAGCTCGATGCGGTCGCTGATCGCGTCGAGGTCCTTGCCCAGCTCGGCCGGCATGGCGCCTACACCATCTCCATGAACATCGTCGTCGGATCCTCGAGGAGCGACTTCACGTCCTGGAGGAACATCGCGCCGTCCCAGCCGTCGGCGAGCCGGTGATCGACGGAGATCGACAGGTTCATCAGGTGGCGGATGACGATCTGCCCGCCGCGGACCGCCGGCTTCTCCTCGATCTTGTGGACGCCGAGGATGGCGACCTCGGGGAAGTTGATGATCGGCGTCGCCAGCACGCCGCCGAGCTTGCCGAGCGACGAGATGGTGAAGGTCGAGCCGACCAGCTCCTCGCGCGTCGCGCTGCCGTTCCGGACCGCCTCGCCGAGGCGATCGATCTCGCGCGACAGGTCGAAGATCGAGCGCCTGTCCGCATCCCGGACGACCGAGACCGCCAGGCCCTGCGGCCCCTGGGCGGCGATGCCGAGGTGGTAGTACTTCTTGCGGACGATCTCCTGCGTCGTCTCGTCGAGCGAGGCGTTGAGCATCGGCCACTTCTTCAGGCCCGACACGACCGCCTTGCAGATGAACGGCAGGTAGGTGAGCTTGACGCCGCGCTCCGCGGCGCGGGCCTTCGCCCGCTCGCGCACCGCGACCAGCTCGGTCATGTCGATCTCCTCGACGTACGTGAAGTGCGCCGCGGTCGACTTCGAGCGCGCCATCGACTCGGCGATCTTCTTGCGCACGCCGCGCAGCGGGATGCGCTCCTCTTCTCCCGCGCGCGCGATCGCGATCGGCGGCGCCTGGGTGCGCGCAGGCCCCGCTCCGGCTCCGGCTCCCGGCTCCGGGCTGCGCTCTGGCCGCGCCGCTGCCGGCGCGGTCGCGAACCGCTTCACGTCGTCCGTCGTCACCCGGCCGCGCTTGCCGGTCGCGGGCACGCGCTCGAGCGGGATGCCGAGCTGGCGCGCGATGCGGCGGGTCGCGGGCGTCGCGAGCGCGCGGCTGCGCCCCTCGCTGACGTCGATCACCGGGATCGCGCCGGCGCCCGCGCCGCCGGCCGAGCTCGAGAGCTGCTCCGGCAGGTGGCCGGCGAGCTGGAGCTGCGGCGCCGGCGACGGCTCGTGCGACGACGGCAGGTGATGCCCCGTCCCGGCGGCGCCCGGCCCGTGGCCGTTGCCATGCCCCGACGACGTCGCGGAGACCGCGGCCGTCGCCGTCGCGCCCGCACCGCCGGCCTCGTCGATCACGACCAGCACCTGCCCGACCGGACAGATCTGCCCGTCGGCGTAGTTGATCTTCGCGATGCGCCCCGCCCGCGGCGACGGGATCTCCACCGTCGCCTTGTCGGTCATGATCTCGACGATCGGCTGATCGAGCGCGACCACGTCGCCGACCTTCACCTTCCAGCCGACGATCTCGCCCTCGACGACGCCCTCGCCGATGTCGGGCAGGTGGAACTCGAAGGCCATCGTCACCACTCCAGCGTCTGGCGGACCGCGGCGAGCACGCGGTCCGCGTTGGGCATGTACTCGTGCTCGAGCGTGTACGGGAACGGCGTGTCGAAGCCGGTGACGCGCAGGATCGGCGCCTCGAGGTGCTCCATCGCGCGCTCCTGGAGCGACGCGATCAGCTCGGCGCCGAAGCCGCAGGTGCGCGGCGCCTCGTGGACGATCACGCAGCGGCCGGTCTTCTTCACCGACGCGACCAGCCCGTCGATGTCGAACGGCAGGAGCGTCCGCAGGTCGAGCACCTCGCACGAGATGCCGGCGGCCGCCGCCTTGGTCGCGGCCTCCTCGGCGATCGACACCATGCCGCTGTAGGCGACCACGGTCACCTGCGTGCCCGGCCGCACCACCGCCAGCTTGCCGAGCTCGACGGTGTAGTCGGCCTCGGGCACGTCCGCCTTGCTCGCGCGGTAGATCCGCTTCGGCTCCATGAACAGGACCGGATCGTTCTGGCGCAGCGACGCGAGCAGGAGGCCCTTCGCGTCGTACGGGTTCGACGGCGCGACGACCTTCAGCCCGGGCGTGTGGATGAACAGCGCCTCCGGCGACTGCGAGTGGTAGTGGCCGCCGCGGATGCCGCCGCCGACCGGCGTGCGGATCACGACCGGGCACGGGTACTGCCCGCCCGATCGGTAGCGGAACTTCGCCAGCTCGTTCACGATCTGATCGAAGGCCGGGAAGATGAAGTCGGAGAACTGGATCTCCGGCACCGGCCGCAGGCCGTAGAGCGCCATGCCGATCGCGGTGCCGATGATGCCGGCCTCGGCGAGCGGCGTGTCGATCACGCGATCGGCGCCGAACTCCTCGTGCAGGCCGCTGGTGGCGCGGAAGACGCCGCCGAACTTGCCCACGTCCTCGCCGAGGACGACCGTCTTCGGCTCGAGGCGCATCTGCAGGCGGAGGGCGTCGTTGACCGCCTGGATGATGTTCATGACCGGCATGGTGGCTCCGTGGATGGTACGCCGTGCTCGGAGGGGTACTGCGTGATGTCGGGCAGCGTCGGGCTATCCGGATGCTCGGACGGTCCCCATGGCTAGCCGTGGGAGTGCGGGGATCTCGTGCGCGGCTGCGCGAGGAGGTAGTCGCGCTGCTCGCGCAGGTTCCAGGGCAGCTCCTCGTAGACGTCGTCGAAGAGGGTCTCGATCGCCGGCGGCGGGGTCTGGTCCGACGCCGCCAGCGCGTCCGTGATCTCCTGGTTGTAGCGGGCCGACAGCTCCTTCTCCCAGGCCTCCGACCAGAGGCTCCGGTGCTGGAGGTACGTGCGCATCCGGTTGATCGGATCACGCTTCTCCCACTGCGCCGGCTCGTCCGGGTTGCGGTAGACCGACGGATCGTCGGAGGAGGAGTGGCCCTGCACGCGGTAGGTCAGCGCCTCGATGAGGGTCGGGCCCTCGCCGGCGCGCGCGCGGTCGATCGCCTCCTGCGCCACCTGCAGCACGGCGAGGATGTCGTTGCCGTCGACGCGGACGCCCGGCATGCCGTAGCCGATCGCCTTCGACGCGAACGTCTTGGCGGCGGTCTGCTTCTCGCGCGGCACGCTGATCGCCCAGCCGTTGTTGCGGCAGACGAACACGCACGGCGCCTTCCACACGCCGGCGAAGTTCATGCCGACGTGGAACTCGCCCGTCGACGAGGTGCCCTCGCCGAAGTAGACCATCGACACGTCGTCCTTGCCCATCACCTTGGCGGCGTAGGCGGCGCCGACCGCCTGCGGGATCTGGGTGCCGACCGGCGAGCTGATCGACACCAGGTTCAGCCACGAGGCCGAGTGGTGGACCGGCATCTGGCGGCCCTTCACCGGGTCGTTCGCGTTGCCGAAGAGCTGGTCGATGAACTGCTTGACCGTGTAGCCGCGCCAGAACCAGGCGCCCTGCTCGCGGTAGCTGGGGAAGATCCAGTCGGTCGAGCGCAGCGGCGCGACCGCGAAGTGGCTGGCCTCCTCGCCGATCGCCTTCATGTAGAAGCCGAGCCGGCCCTGGCGCTGCAGCCGCATCATGCGGTCGTCCATGATCCGGACGAGCATCATCGTGTCGAAGATCTTGCGCAGCGTCTCGTCGGCGACGTCGGGCACGCGCGCGCCGGGCAGCACCTTGCCGTCGTCGTCGAGGACCCGGCGGAGATCGTCCTGGCTCTGTACGGCTATCATGGGATCCTCCGAGGCGCGGCGTCCGCGACGGTCCCGGTGTAGCGGGCGCCCATCGGGGGTGTCAAGGCGACGCGAGTCCATTGACAGGATGTTGCCGGACCGCACAATCGCCCCGTGCTGATGATCTTGATCGTGGCGGCGCTGATCGTGGCCCTCGGCAGCGGCACGGTCGGCGTGGTGCGCTACGTCAACCAGCAGAAGCGCGCGCTCGGCGGGGGCGGCCCGAAGCTGGCGCTGCCGGTCGGCGGCAAGCTGGTCGAGCGCGGGCTGCGCGAGCTGAAGGTCGGCGACGTGGTGACGATCGACGGCAAGGACTTCCTCTGCGAGGGCGTCATCCTCTACGACGAGGACGGCCACCGCTGGGTCGGCGCCCGGCTCGTCGACGGCAGCGACGTCCGCTGGTGCGTCGTCGGCCTCGAGCGGGTGGGCAACGAGCAGATCCGGCTCCTGGCGCAGGATCCGACGGAGATCTCGGGCTATCCGCCGGAGGCGCTGGTGATCGGCGACGTCCGCTACGCGCTCGACAAGCGCGGCACCGCGACCTGCCGGGTGACGGGCGACCTCGGCAACCTGTTCGGCGCGCGGACCGACAAGCTCGACGGCGCCGTCGAGCGCTGCCGCTGGTGGCTCTACTCGGCGCCCGGCGACGACACGGTCGTCCTCGAGCAATGGGGCCAGGACTACCGCGCGCTCAAGGGCAAGAAGGTCGCGGCGGGGACGCTCGAGCTGATCCCGGGAAGCTGATTCAGTAGCCGCGGGCGCCGCATCCGTCGCCGTCGCGGGACGGATCGGCGAGCACGATCGCTGCGACCGCGTCGATGGGCGAGGTGGTGGAGCTTCAGTCGCCGCCGCTGCACGGATCGTCCGGCGCGGCCGTGCCCGCGGCGCCGCCACCGGGGGCCGGTGCGCCGGTCGTCGGCGCGGCCTTGCGCAGCTCCTCCTGCGGCATCTTCGCCTGGATCTCCTGCTCCATCGACGTGTGCTGAGCGTCGGTCAGCTTCGTCTCCGCGCACTGGCGGAGCTGATCGTGGCTCGTCGCGGCGATCATGCAGGCGAGCGCCTCGTCCGACCAGTGATCGGCCGGGCACCGGTCGAGGACGACCTGGCGGCCGATCGCGGCCATCTGCCTCGCCTCGTCGGACTGGTCGCCGATCGCGAGGAACTGCTTCTCCGCGTTGGCGGCGACGTCGTCGCAGGTCGGCTTCTTGGCGGTCGCCGGCGTCTGCGTGCCGCCGCACGCCGCCAGCGCGACCGCAGCCGCGAGCGCGAGCGCGAGCCCCATGAGCTGCTTCATGCGCGCGAGTCTCGCACACCCCCGCCGCCGTTGCGCCGCCGCGGCCCGGATGGTGACATGCGCCGATGGCCACCTCCCCCGCGAGCAACCCGCTCGTCGACGATCGGGTCGTCGACTTCCTCGCCGGCGACGTGCTCGACCTCGCCGGGCTCGCGCGCCTGCCGTACTTCGCCGACCACGATCGCGAGACGTTCGCCGCGGTCGTCGACGGCGCGCGCCGCGCCGCCCGCGACCTGCTCTACCCGCTCTACAAGCCGCTCGACGACGCGCCGCCGCGGCTCGTCGACGGCCGCGTGCACGTCCCCGTCGGCTTCCAACACGCGGCCGTCCTCTTCAACTGCGCGCAACTTGGTTGCCAGATCGCCGATACCGGCCTGTGAATGGACCGAGGATCAGCAAAAGCCTGGGGAGGCCGCGGGCTATGCGATCACGCGGCGCCCGCTATTACCTTTGTAAATTCGGCCAGGTGGACTGGAGGGCCGGCCAATGTAAAGTGGTTTTGCATCTGCGCGAAGAACTTCAAGGCGGGGCGCTGTTTCCTTTAAGGTGCGCCCGATGGATGCAAGCGTGTTTCAACCCGACGCGCCTGGAACGCTGGTGGAGATCGAGGCGCGTGAACGCGCCTTCGTACCGGCGCCGCTTCCCCCAGCATGGCGACTATCCATAGATCAGTCCCCACTCCTGATTCGAGCCCACGCGCAGCTCGCCCGACTCGACGGGATGACCCGGACGCTGCCGGATCCCGCCGTCCTCGTTCGACCACTCCAACAGCGTGAAGCGCTCAGGTCATCCAGTCTCGAGGGAACGTACGCGACTCCGCGCGAGCTTCTCCTCTTCGAGCTTGCGCCAACCGCAAGCCACGCGAGCAGCGCCGATACCAACGCGTGGCGCGAGGTCGCAAACTACAGCGCGGCGCTCCGACATGGAGCTGCGACGGTGGGGGAGCGAGGCCTATCCTTCTCTCTCATCAACGAGCTCCACAAGCTTCTGCTCACCGACGTCCGTGGCCGTGATCGCACTCCCGGCAAGTTTCGCGATGGCCAGGTATTCATCGGCAGGGAGCATCGCTTCGTGCCGCCACCAGTGACGCACCTTTCGGCCTGCCTGCACCAGTTTCGGGACTACATCGCAAGCCCATCCGGCGATCACGATCCTCTCGTCCGATGCTTCCTGGCGCACTACCAGTTCGAAGCCATCCACCCGTTC
>DASZXE010000309.1:0-12488 GCA_035546475.1 Kofleriaceae bacterium | reverse complement strand
GGGCGCGGGCGCCGGCAGCCCGGCCGAGGGCCACGCGACGCCCGGCATCGGGAAGCCCGGCAGTGGCCTCGGCGCCGACGGGCCGTCGTCGTGGTGCGACGCCGCCCGCCACGACGCGATCGCGTAGCCGCCGACGCCGGTGGCGAGGCACGCGGCCGCCGCCGCCGCGTAGACGAGCGGGCGCAGCCAGCCGCGCTGTCCGCGAACCGGACGGTCCGGCCCGCCGGACGACACGCCCGCCGCCACGAGCGCGATGTCGCCGCCGTCCAGCGCCTCGAGCGCGGCCAGCGCCGCCGCCGCGTTCGGGTAGCGATCGGCCGGCTCGGGCTCGACGAGCCGGGCGAGGAACCCGCGCAAGGCCGGCGACACGTTGATCGACTCCAGCCGGCGGCCCTGCACGATCCGCCACGGCTCCTGCCGGCTCAGGAGGTGGAGCAGCGACGCGCCGAGCGCGAACGGATCGGTCGTCGCGTCGACCTGGCCGGCGAGCTGCTCGATCGGCATGTAGCCGAACGTGCCGATCGACGTCGAGCCGGCGGTCGTCCCCTGCACGTGCGCGGCGCCGAAGTCGACCACCGCGATCGAGCCGTCGGCGCGCCGCAGCAGGTTGGCCGGCTTGATGTCGCGGTGGATCACCCGCGGCGACAGCGACTGCAGGTAGACCAGCACGCGCAGCACCTGGCGCGCGACGTCGCGGATCTCCGCCTCGGTGAACCAGTGGTCGTCGAGGAGCGCCGCCAGCGACGGGCCGGCCACCAGCTCCTGCGCGAGGTAGTAGCGGGTGTGGACGCCCTCGCCCTCCTCGAAGCTGGCGACGAAGCGCGGGATGGCCGGGTGGTCGAGCGCGCGCAGGAACTTCGCCTCGCGCTCGAAGGCGGCGACCACCTCGAGCGACGGCGACTGCACGAACGCCAGCTCCTTGAGCGCGACCTGCTTGCCGTCGGCGTCGCGGGCCACGTACATGCGGCCGTGCGCGTTCGACACCAGCACCCGCTCGACGGTGTAGCCGCCGGGCGCCGTGGCCGCGCCGCACGCGTCGCAGCGCGCGCCGCGCACGAGGTCGCCGCAGCCGGGGCAGAAGGTGGCGGCGGCGCCGGCCTCTTGCAGCAGCGCCTCGAAGCGGGCCTCGTCGGCGAGGAAGGCGCGCGCGGCCGCGGCGTCGACGCCGTCGGCGGCCAGCCCGCCCTCGAGGGCGGCCGGGTCACCGTCATACTCGCCCATCACGTAGAGCTCGAGCTCCTCGCGGGTCGGCGTGGTCATGGCGTGGTCTCCATCGCGCGGCGCAGGTGCGCGCGCGTCTCGCAGAGGATCTGGCGCACGCGCTGGAGCGACAGCCCCAGCTCGCGCGCGGCGGCGGCGGCGTTGCCGCCCGGGGTCGCGTAGACGATGCGGAAGATCTTGCGCGCGGCCGGCGAGCAGGTCGCGAGCGCGGCCAGCACGCGGGCGACGTCCTCGCGGCTCGCCGCGATCCGCTCGCTGTCGGGGGCCGGCGGCGCGTCGGGGACCGCCGCCAGCGTGCGCTGCTCGAGCCGGTTGCGCTTCAGCTCGTTGAAGGCGAGGAACCGCGCCTGGCGGATCGCGAGGCCGGGCAGCTCGACCGATGCGAGCGCGCCCCTGGCCTGCTGCTCCATCAGCCGCGTCCACGCCGCCTGCGCGATCTCTCTCGCGCGCTCCGGCGGGACCCCCAGCCCGAGGACCGACAGGTAGACGCGTCGATCGTGTCGCCGGATCTCGTCGTCCCAGGAAGGGTGACAGGGACCGGCTCCGTGCTGACGCGCCACCGGCGCGTCGGCCGGTGGGTCCGTGCTGGGTTCGGTCGTGGTCATCGCGGTGGTCACGGAGCGAGAACAAGCGGCCGCGACGACCATATCGGTGATCGCCTCGCGCACTGGTACCTGAACGTGCGTACAGGTAAAGTCGGCTCGGTGCCCGCCGACGAGCCGTACGCGCCGCTGTGGTGTCGCTCGAACTTCTCGTTCCTCGAGGGGGCGAGCCACGCCGAGGAGCTGATCGAGGAGGCGCACCGGGTCGGGCTGCCGGCGATCGCGCTGACCGATCGCGACGGCGTGCACGGCATGGTGCGCGCGCACGTGAAGGCGCGCGAGCTGGGCGTGCGGCTCCTGCCGGGCGCGACGATGACGGTCGCGGCCCCGGGCGCGATGCTGGTGCCGTCACCGGTCGGCCGCGTGAGCGGCGGCGGGCTGCACGCGAACCTCGACGACGAGGCGCCGGAGGCGATGAGCCTCGCGCGGCGCGGGCGCGCGCGGAGGACGCGGCGGGCCGAGAAGAAGGAGAAGGACGGCCACCGGAAGGAGACGAAGGAGAAGCCGGAGGCGGGGACGGGGACGGGCACGGGCACGGGCACGGGGACGGGCACGGGCACGGGAGAGGCGACGACGATGGTGCTGCTCGCCACCGACAAGGCGGGCTGGAGCAACCTGACCCGGCTCATCACGGCGGGGCGCCGGCGCGTCGCCAAGGGCAGCTCGCTGGTCGGCTGGGACGAGCTGTGCGCCCACGCCGGCGGCCTGGTTGCCCTGTGGGGCGGCGAGTCGAGCCTGCTCGGCGCCGGCGACGACGCGGCCTCCGCCGACGACGCGATCGGCCGCGTCGCCGGCCCGCTGCGCGACGCGTTCGCCGATCGCCTCTACGCGATGGTCACCCGCCACCGCCGCGCCGAGGACGTCCCGCTCGAGGCCCGCCTGCGCGCGCGCGCCGCGCGGCTCGGCCTGCCGGTCGTCGCCGCCGCCGAGGTCCTCTACCACAGCCGCGCGCGCCGCCCGCTCCACGACGTCCTCACCTGCATCCGCCACGGCGTCTCGCTCGCGACCGCCGGCCGGCTCCTGCGCGCCAACGACAACTACGCGCTCGAGCCGCCCCACCGCTTCGCGCGGCTGTGGGCCGACGATCCCGCCGCCGTCGCGCGCACCCGCGAGGTCGCCGCCCGCTGCGGGTTCTCGCTCGCCGAGCTGCGCTACCGCTACCCGCTCGAGAAGCTGCCGGCCGGCGCCACCACCAGCGCCCACCTGCGCGCGCTCACCTTCGCCGGCGCGCGCGATCGCTACGGCGGCACCATCCCCGACGCGGTCGCCCGCCAGCTCGACACCGAGCTGGCGCTGATCGAGGAGCTCGACTACGGCGGCTACTTCCTCACCATGTACGAGGTCGTCCGCTTCTGCCGCAGCCGCGACATCCTCTGCCAGGGCCGCGGCTCGGCGGCGAACTCGGCGGTCTGCTACTGCCTCGGCATCACCGCCGTCGACCCGGTGAGCATGAACCTGCTCTTCGAGCGCTTCCTCTCCCGCGAGCGCGCCGAGCCGCCCGACATCGATCTCGACATCGAGCACGAGCGCCGCGAGGAGGTCATCCAGCAGGTCTATCGCGGCTACGGCCGCGACCACGCCGCGATGGTCTGCAACGTGATCCGCTACCGGCCGCGCTCGGCGGTGCGCGACGTCGGCAAGGCGCTCGGCCTGCCGGAGACCGCGCTCGACCGCGCCGCCAAGCTGCTGTCGCACTGGGGCGACGTCGAGTCGGTGGCGCTCGAGCACGCGCTCGGCGACGCCGCCAACGTCCGGAAGGCGGACAGCAGCGGCCCCGGCATCCTCGACCACCTGGCCCGGCTGTCGACGGAGATCCTCGAGTTCCCGCGCCACCTGTCGATCCACCCGGGCGGCTTCGTCCTCGGCCACGAGCCGGTCCACGACCTGGTGCCGATCGAGAACGCGACCATGCCCGGCCGCACGGTCATCCAGTGGGACAAGGACGACCTCGAGGACCTCGGCCTGTTCAAGCTCGACCTGCTCGGCCTCGGCGCGCTGCACATGCTCCACCGCGCCTTCGACCTCATCGAGCGCCACCGCGGCCGCCGGCTGTCGATGGCGGCCCTGCCCGCCGACGATCCCGACACGTACGAGATGATCCGGGCCGCCGACACCGTCGGCGTCTTCCAGATCGAGAGCCGCGCGCAGATGTCGATGCTGCCGCGGCTGCAGCCGCGGACCTTCTACGACCTCGTCATCGAGGTGAGCATCGTGCGGCCGGGGCCGATCTCCGGCGGCATGGTCCATCCGTACCTGCGCCGCCGGCGCGGCGAGGAGGAGGTCGTCTACCCGCACGCCTGCCTCCAGCCGGTGCTGGAGCGAACCCTCGGCGTGCCGCTCTTCCAGGAGCAGGTGATGAAGCTGGCGGTGGTCGCCGCCGACTACACGCCCGGCGAGGCCGACCAGCTCCGCCGCGACATGGCGGCGTGGCGGCGCTCGGGGCGCATCGAGCAGCACCGCGAGCGGCTGATCTCGCGCATGCAGGCCAAGGGCATCGCGCTCGAGTTCGCCGAGCGGGTCTTCGAGCAGATCCGCGGCTTCGGCGAGTACGGCTTCCCCGAGAGCCACGCGGCGTCGTTCGCGCTGATCGCCTACGCGACGTCGTACCTGCGCTGCCACTTCAAGGCGGAGTTCACGGCGGCCCTGCTCGACGCGCAGCCGATGGGCTTCTACTCGCCGGCGACGATCGTCGGCGACGCCCAGCGGCACGGCGTCGAGGTCCGGCCGATCGACATCAACGCGAGCGGGTGGGACTCGACGCTCGAGGCGACCGGCCGCCGGTTCCGCGGCGAGGAGGAGCTGGCGGTGCGGATGGGCCTGCGCTGGGTGCGCGGGCTGGCGCTCGCCGACGGCGAGCAGCTCGTCGGCGCGCGGCGCGACCGGCCGTTCGCGTCGATGGGAGACCTGGTGCGCCGCGTGCGCCTCGACGACCGGGCGTACGCCTTGCTCGCCGAGGCCGGCGCGCTCGGGCCGCTGGTGGCCGAGCGGCGCGACGCGCTCTGGCAGGTGCGCGGCTGGGCGCGGCGGCAGGACGACTCGCTCGCGTTCACCGGCGCCTCCACCGACGACGACGAGGACGTCGGGCTGGCGCCGCTGTCGAAGCTGGAGACGATCTTCTGGGACTACCAGGCGAGCGACCACTCGACGCGCGGCCACCCGCTCGGGCCGATGCGCGCGTGGATGGCGGCGCAGCGGTGGCCGACCGCGCGCGCGGTGCAGCGCGGCCGCGACGGCGCCCGCCTCGACTACGTCGGCCTCGTCATCTGCCGCCAGCGGCCGGGCACCGCCGCCGGCGTGACGTTCATGACGCTCGAGGACGAGACCGGCTTCGTCAACGTCGTCGTCTGGCAGCAGGTCTTCGACGCCCACGCGGTCGTCGCCAGGTCGGCCTCGCTGCTCGGCGTCGGCGGCCGCCTGCAGGTGCAGGAGGGCATCGTCCACCTGATCGCCGAGCGCCTCTGGGTCCCGACCTTGCCGCGGCCGGTCGCCGAGACCGCGAGCCGCGACTTCCACTGACGCCGACGCGCCGCTCGCCGAGCGCCGCGCGGACGCTCGACCATCGCGGCCCATCGCGGATGACCCGGCTGGGCGTCCGGCGTACGATCGCCGCCGATGCAGCTCCGGCTCCTCGCAGGCGTCGTCGTCGGTCTCGTGGGCGGCGTTCTCGCATCCGGCGCGCTCGCGGCGTGCGGCGGGAGCGACGACGGCTCCAGCACCGGCGACGACGACGGCAACCCGCCGATCGACGCCACGCTCGGCCCGTGCGATCCGCTCCAGCCCCCGAACCAGCAGAACTGCGAGGCGGGCCAGCGCTGCACGTGGGTCGTCGACCAGGCCGGTCCGCCGTCGACCGGCCACCTCGGCTGCGTCGCCGACGGCACCCTGCCGCTCGGCGCCGCCTGCGAGCCGTCGGCGGGCGGCCAGCCCGATCGCTGCACGACCGGCACCGTGTGCGCCGGCGGCTTCTGCCAGGACGTCTGCGGCTTCGACGGCGCCGCCGGCTCCGGCTGCGCCGCCGACCAGAGCTGCGCGCGCCACGCCAACCTGTTCGCCAGCGGCGACGCCACGCCGTTCGCCGGCGTCTGCCGGCCGACCTGCGATCCGCTCACCCAGCAGCGGACCGACGGCAATCCGTGCGACGAGGGCCAGGGCTGCTACCTCATCACCAGCGCGTCGGAGACCGTCGCGGTCTGCGCGAAGGCGGGCACCGGCGTGCACGGCGAGGACCTCACCGGCCCGGTCTACGCCAACTCGTGCGTCCCCGGCGTGCAGCCGCGCCGCAAGGACTCCGCGTCGATGACCGCGCAGTGCGGCGGCCTGTGCAGGGCGGTCGACGTCACGTCGACGATGGCGCGCGCCAGCGAGGGCGGCCTCAACCCCGATAGCTGCCAGATGCGCTGGGGCGCGGCGCCGGCCGACGACGGCGGCCTCGGCGAGAGCTGCCGCTACTGGGGCGGCCGCGAGACGTTCCAGGGGCTGTCGCCGTACAGCGACACGGTCGGCTGGTGCTTCAAGCACGTCGCCTTCCAGTACGACTCCGACGGCGACGGCAACCTCGACGCGTCGTTCCCGCGCTGCGCCGCGCTGACCACCGGCGACGTCGTGCCGCCGATCGGCAACCCGCCGCACAACGACGCCGCCTACTTCTGGTGCGTCGCGTTCGAGGGCAGCCGCGGGCCGATGATCACGATCCCGCAGGTCCAGGCCGACCGCGTCCTCGAGTAGGCGGCGATCAGACCGGCCGGCGCGACCGTGCGTCGGTAGCGCATGCCTGTCCGACACCCGCGCGCGGGCCGACCCACGCGCTCCCGCTGCCGTGGGGTCGAAGCTGGTACCGTGCCCGCCACGGGGAGCTGACCATGCGCAAGACCTGGATCGCGGTCGTCGTCGCCGGTGTGGCGCTGTTCGTGGTGTGGCTGAAGCTCGGGGCTGGCGACGACTGGCCCGATCACGACGGCAAGCTGCGCCAGACGGTCGCCGTCGAGGCGGACGGCCTGCGCCGCGGCGGGCCGGGCACGCTGGTGCTGACCGCCACCGCCGCCTACACGCCGAAGGCCGCCGACCGGGTCGAGCACGTCAACGTGCCGCGCTTCTCGTCGATCGCGCTGACGCTCGTGGACGCCGCCGGCAAGGCGACGCCGCTGGCGCTCACCAAGCAGCGCCGCGAGCGCGGCTCGACCCGCGGCACGCTCGTCCTGCCCGACGTCCCCGACGGCGACTACAAGCTGCACCTCGCCTACAAGACGAGGCTCGGCCCCGGCGAGCTCGACCTGCCGCTCGCGCTCTACGCGCCGGCGCGCATCCACGTCATCACCGATCGGCCGCTGTACGAGCCGGGCAACGTCGTCCGCTTCCGCGCGGTCGCGCTGCGCGCGCACGACCTCACGCCGCTCGACGACCGGCCCGGCACCTGGGTCGTCACCGATCCGAGCGGCGCCGTGCTCCTCGAGGAGCGCGCGCCCGCCGGCCCGTGGGGCGTGGTCGCCGGCAGCTTCCCGCTCGACGCCGAGGCCGATCCGGGCGACTGGCGCGTCGCGTGGCGGTCGGGCGACGCCGTCGACGAGGTCCACTTCGCGGTGCGCAAGTTCACGCTGCCGCGGTTCCGCGTCGAGGCGTCGGCCGAGCGTCCGTTCTACGGACGGCTCGACAAGCCGGTGGTGCGCGGCCAGGTCGTCTACAGCTCGGGCGCGCCGGTCGCCGGCGCCCAGCTCGACCTCACCTGGCAGGCCGCCGGCGCCTGGCCGCCGCCGACCGCGTGGCTGACCGACCTCCTGCCCAAGCACGCGACCGCCGCCGCCAACGGCCGCTTCGAGCTCGACCTGCCCGAGATCCCCGCCGACCTCGACGGCCAGGCGACGCTGGTCGCCCGCATCTCCGCCGTCGATCCGGCCGGCGATCGCGTCGAGGGCGCGGCGTCGGTGCTGATGTCGTCGGACCGGATCGCGGTCAGCGCGGTGACCGAGATCGGCGACGGCCTGGTCGGCGGCACCAACAACCGCGTCTACCTGCGCGTCACCACGCCCGACGGCCGCGTCATCCCCGACGCGACGATCCACGTCAAGCGCGCGTGGCAGGCCGACGATCCCGGCGTCGACGCCCAGCTCGACGTCGACGGCGTCGCCAGCCTGCAGCTCGATCCCGGCCCGCCGGTCAACGTCGTCATCCCGGCGATGCCGTACCGGGCGCCGCCGCCGACGCCGGCGGTCACCCGCGACGATCCGGAGGAGCTGATCGGCGGCGACGGCGCGACGCTCGCCGACCAGGTCGAGCTCGATCGCTGGCTCGCCGCGCTGGCGCCGTGCGCGCGCTGGTACCAGGACGACGACGCCGCCGTGCAGGTCGGCGTGCGGGCGGCGGCGAGCGGCGCGCTCACCCTGGTCGCCAGCGGCGCGCAGTCGCCGCTCGCGACCTGCGTCGTCGACGTGCTGCGCGGCCAGCGGCTGCCGGCCGGCGGCGAGCGGCTCTACTCGATCGACTTCACCTTCACCGATCCGCCGCTGCCCAAGCTCGACGCCTCGGTCGAGAGCGCGCTCGCGCCGCCCGACGACTTCGCCGCCAAGGTCGCGACGATGGCCTTGCGCGCGCGCGACTGCCTGCCGCTCGACGGCGATGGCTCGCTGGCGCGCATGCTGCCGTGGCAGATCCACGCCGGCTCGAAGGAGGTGACCTTCGCGCCGTGGGTCGTCGATCCGACCGCGTCGGAGGCGTCGGCGTGGTCGGCGGCGGCGGTCGCCTGCGCGACGCAGCGGCTGGCCGGCGCCCACGTGACGCTCGACGACAAGGCGGCCGCCGACGCGCTCGGCGTGGTCCGCTTCACGGTCGAGCCGGCGGCCGGCGCCGGCGGCGCCTCGCGCCCGCAGCCGACGACGATGCTCGGCTACGAGCTGCTGGTCACCGCCGACCTGCCGGACGAGTCGGCCACCAGGCCGTCGACGCGGCTCCGGCTCGGCCCCGGCACCGTGCCGCCGCTCCGCCTGCGGGTCGCGCCGGTGCTCGCCGCCGCCGGCGACCTGGTCTCCGCCGAGCTGATCCGCGGCCCCGACTTCGCGTCGTCGGGCCGCGCGCTGCCGAAGGAGCTCGACCTCACCTGCCGCAAGGGGGTCGTGAAGGAGAAGCTCGACGACCGCCACCAGGCGACCTTCACGATCCCGGCCGCCGCCGACGGCTGGTGCAAGATCGAGGGCGGCGGCCTGCGCGCGCTCGTCTACGTGAAGCCGAAGAACGACCTCGCGGTGGCGATCGCGCCGACCCGCGGCAGCTACGCGCCGGGCCAGCAGGCCGACCTGCAGGTCAAGACGCTGGTCGGCGGCCAGGGCGCGCCGGCGGCGGTCGGCCTGTTCGGCGTCGACGACAGCCTCGGCCAGCTCGTGACCTTGCCCGACGCCGACGACCTCGGCCGCGTGCGCCCGCAGGTGACGACCACGTCGCCGGCGTTCGGCAGCCTCGACGGCCAGGCGCTCACCCTCGGCCGCATCCGCGGCGCCAACGCCGCCGCCGCCACCGTGCTGCGGGTCGGCGACGTGCCCGCCGACGCCGAGCTCGACGCGGTGGTGTCGGCGCGCGCGGAGACGCACTTCGACGCGATCGAGGAGCTGACCGACCACTTCTACGGCGTGCTCGCCGAGCTGCACGCGCAGACCCGCGCGTGGGAGGCGTCGGCGCCGGCCGGCGAGCAGATGAAGCCGGCGACGATGGCGCGCCTGTGGAAGCAGGCGCTGGCCGCGTGCGCCGCGCGCGGCGAGCCGGTCGTCGACGCCTACGGCCGCAAGCTCCGCCTGTACCGGCTGCCGCCGGATCTGCTGGCGCTCACCGATCCGCGCCAGGTCGTGATCGTGGGCACCCGCCTGCCCGAGGACGTCGAGGACTGGGCGGCGTGGGTCGCCAAGGAGAAGCCATGAGCCGCACCATCCATCCCCGGGGCCGGAGCATCTCCGTGCGCGGCGCGCTCGCGCTGGCGCTGGCGGCGGTGGCCTGCAAGAGCGGCAGCGGCGGCGACCGCGGTCCCGGCCGCGGCGAGAACGGCACCTACCGGACCGTCTCCAAGAACGAGGCGACCGATCACGCGGCGGTCTTCGAGCAGGAGGGCGCCGGCTCGGCGGCTGCGGCACCGGCGCCGACACCGGCGGCACCCGCCGCCGCCGACCTCGCCGGCCGGCTCGACGACGCCGAGCGCGACGAGAAGAAGAAGGACGGCAAGCTGACCGAGGCGCGCCAGCGGGCGCTGGGCGGCGAGGACGCGCCGGGCCCCGGCGGCGGCGGCGGCCAGGGCCAGACCGAGCACCCGACGCGCGCCTGGTTCCCCGAGACGTTCCTGTTCGAGCCGCTGGTGGTCACCGACGCGACCGGCTCGGCGACGGTGCCTGTCCGGATCCCGGACAGGTTGACGACCTGGCGCGTGCTCGCGCTCGCCCACTCGCGCGGCGGCGCCCAGGGCGGCGCGGTGACCAGCTTCCTGTCGACGCTGCCGACCTACGTCGACGTCGTGGCGCCGAAGGCGCTGATGCGCGGCGATCGCGTGCGGCTGCCGGTCCAGCTCGTCAACACGACCGACAAGCCGGTGGCGACGACGATCCGCGCGAGCGCGACCAACGCGACGCTCGCCGGCGGCAACGGGCCGCGGACGATCCCGGCCCAGGGCAGCCTCGTCGAGTACCTGACGCTCACCGCCGACCGGCCGGGGACGATCGAGCTCGAGGTCGGCCTGCGCGGCGGCGACGCGGTGAGGCACACGATCGACGTGCTGCCGCTCGGCAAGCCGGAGGTGGTCAGCCACAGCGGCACGCTGGCGGCGCCGCGCACGCTGACGCTCACCGGGCCGGCCGGCTCGGATCCGGCGACCGACCGGGTGCGGCTGCAGGCGTTCCCCGGCGCGCTGGCGCTCCTCCGCTCGGAGCTCGGCGTGTGTACCGCGCGCACCGGCGTCGCCGACGACGCCTACGCGCTGCTCCTCGACGGACGCGCGGCGGCGCTGCTGGCGGCGCTCGGCGACAAGGCCGATCCGGACGCGGTGCGCAGCCTCGAGATCCTCGAGACGCAGCGGGCGGTGCGCGACGCGCGCACGCTCGACCTCGACGGCGCCACGCTCCTGACCGAGGCGGCGCTCGCCCATCCCGACAGCCCGGTGCTGGCCCGGCTCGGCGAGCGCGCGGCGGCGTACCTCGGCGAGACCCAGCGCCCCGACGGCACCTTCGGCGGCGGCAACGGCTGGACGCTGCAGCGGGTGCTGGTGACGACCGCGGAGGCGACCCGCGCGGCGGCGACCGCGACCGCGACGCCGGCCGATCAGCAGCGCGCGCGCGGCGTGGCGATCCGCGCGTCGGGCGTGTTCGAGCGCTACGACGGGCAGATCGACGACGCGTACACGGCGGCCGCGATCCTGACCAGCGGCGCGGTCAGCCCGGCGCAGGCCGACCGGCTGCGCGCCAGGGTGCGCGAGGCGATCACCGCCGACGCCGACGGCGCGCGCTACCTGGAGGCCGGCGACGGCGTGGTGCGGGCGGACGGCGTGGTGCCGTCGCGCGCGGAGGCGACCGCGCAGGCGGCGCTCGCGCTCGCCGGCGACCCGGCGTCGTCGGCGATCGTCGCCGACCTCGGCGCGACGCTGCTCGGCTCGTACGACCCGGCGGTCGGCTGGGGCGACGGCCGCGCGAACCTGGTCTGCATGCGGGCGGTGGTCGAGCTGTTCAGGACGCCGATCACCAGCCCGGTGACGGTGACGCTGACGATGGACGGCCACGCGATCGCGAGCGGCACGCTGGCGGCCGACAAGCTGCGCGACGTGCTCACCCTCGAGGCGCCGGCGCCCGGCCTGGCCGGCGCGCACGAGTGGAAGGTGACCGCCGAGCCGGCGGTGCCCGGCCTCGGCTACGCGCTGGCGCTCGACGCGTGGGTGCCGTGGCCGACCGGCGAGCGCTCGGCCGGGCTCGAGCTGTCGGCGCCGCCGACGATGACCGCGCAGGTCGGCAAGCCGGCCGAGGTCGCGCTGCGGGCGGTGGCGCCGTCGGGGCTGCCGCTCGAGCTCCGCTACGGGCTGCCGGCCGGCGTGCAGGCCGACACGCCGAGCCTCGAGGCGCTGGTGAACGCGGGCACGATCACCCGCTTCGTCACCGCCGACGACGGGGTGACGCTCGAGGCGCCCGCGCTGAACCCGGGGCAGACGTTCAACGCGACGTTCCGCGTCATCCCGACGCTGGTGGGCACGCTGCACGGCCCCGCGTCGTCGATCGCCGGCGCCGGCACCACCGTCCACGTCCCGCCCAGCACCTGGACGGTCGAGTAGCGGCGGGCGCGATCGGACGCAACCGGGGCGCGGGCCGGTCGATAGGGCCGGCATGCGACCCGATGACGCCTCGCTCACCGACATCCCCGTCCAGTCCGCCCTCGCCGAGGTGCAGGTACACGCCGGCGACCTGCGCCGCACCGTCTACGGCCCGTCCGTGTTCGGCACCGTCCGCGTCGACGATCCCGGCGCGGTCGCGGCGCTCCACCGGCTGCGCGCGCCCGAGGTGCCGCGGCCCGAGGCGGCGCCCGCGCCGTATCCGCCGTATCCGACGCCGGCCGGCGCGCGGGTGCCGGCGACCGTGGTCGTCGTCGACGCCAGCGCGCCGGTGCCCGCGCTCGCCATCGCCGGCGCCGCGCTGGCGGTCCCGCTGCCGCCGGTCGGCC
>DASZXE010000308.1:0-2100 GCA_035546475.1 Kofleriaceae bacterium | reverse complement strand
GCCGCCGCTCGGCGCGCCGTGGGAGCCGGTCGCCCGCGCGGGCCGACCGCCGCCACCACCGCCGACGCTGCCGTTCAGGTCGACGTCGAGCTCCGTCTGCTCGACCTCCGCGGGCTCGGCGACGACGGGCGGCTCGGGGCGCGCGGGGGCGATGGCGTCGCTCCGCCGGTCGCCGAGCGTCTGGATCACGCGGACGCTGCGGCCGCGCGAGGCCGGCTCGACCGAGGCGAGGCGCCGGAGCTCGTCCTTGGAGATCCGGTACTCGTTGGAAAGGCACCCCGAGGTCGAGATCGCGAAGAGCGCCGCCGTCAGGGCGGCGCCGGCGGCCGCCGACGCGCGCCCCCGGACGAGCGTCACGGAGCGCGGAGGCGGCGCGCGCATCGGCCCCCCTCGATACCCGGTCGGTGCCAGGGCGCCCGGCGCCCGACGCCGCTCGTGAGCCCCCCGGATCGCGCCGGCGCGGCCGGGCGCGTCGCGCGCGAGCGGCCCCGGTGTCGCCGGCGCGCCACGCTCCCCGCCGTCGATGTCCGGACGCCGGCGTCACTCCCGGGCGGGACGGCGCGCGTAGGCCTCGGCGAGCAGCACGACCGGGTGCGCGACGCGCACCGGCAGCCCCGCGGCGCGCACGGCGTTGCCGATCTGCATGAGGCAGCCCGGGTTGCCCGTCGCCACCACCTGGGCGCCGGAGCGGCGAATCGCGTCGAGCTTGCGCGCCGTGACCTTCGCCGAGAGCTCGGGCTCCTGCAGGAAGTACGCGCCCGCGCCGCCGCAGCACGCGTCCGCCTCGTCGAGGTGCACGAGGGTCAGGCCGCCCGCCGCGCGCAGCAGGCGCTTCGGCGGCTCGCTGATCTTCTGCGCGTGCAGGAGGTGGCAGGGCTCGTCGTAGGCGACGCGCGTCGCCGGCGCGTCCGGGGGCGGCGGCGGCCGGATGCCGAGCTCGCAGAGCAGCTCGGCGACGTCGCGCACGCGCGCCGCGAAGGCGGCGGCCGCGGGCTCGCCCGGCAGGAGCGCGTCGTAGTGGCGCAGCTCGGCGCCGCAGCCCGCGGCGTTCGAGACGATGGCGTCGTGCCGGCCTGCTGCGAACGCCTCGATGTTCTGGCGCGCGAGCGCCTTCGCCGCGTCGCGCGCGCCGTTGTGGAGGTGGAGCGCGCCGCAGCACCGCTCGGCGCCCACGAGCTCGACCTCGCAGCCGTTCTCGACGAGGACCCGCACCGTGGCCTCGTTGACCTCGGCGAAGAGGTGATCGGCGACGCAGCCCGTGAAGAGCGCGACCCGCATCCGGCGCGCGCCCTTCGCCGTGAACACGGCCGTGGGCTGGCGCGCGCGGAAGGAGCGGAACGGCACGCGGGGCGGAGACGCGAGGGCGGCGGCCAGGCGCCGCGGCAGCAGGCGATGGCGCCCGAGGAGCGCGGCGAGGCGCGCGAGCCCGAGCGCCTGCGCGAGCCAGAGGACCTTGAAGAGCACCGCCTGCGCGAGCCGCGAGGGCAGCACGACGCGGAACGCGAGGGCGCGCGCGGCCCGGGCGGCGAGCGAGAGCCGCCGCGCCGGCTGCAGCACCGTCCGCGTCTTCTCGAGGATCTCGCCGTACTTCACCGTCGAAGGACACGCCGTCTCGCAGGCCCGGCAGTCGAGGCAGCGGTCGAGGTGCGCGAGGACGCTCGGGCCGGGCTCGAGCTTCTTCTCGAGCAGGCCGCGGATGAGGTAGAGGCGGCCGCGCGGCGAGTCGGCCTCGACGCGCAGCTCCTTGTACGTCGGGCAGGCCTCGAGGCACATGCCGCAGTGGACGCAGGCGGCGACGTCCTCGAGCGACGGCGCGTCGGGGCCGTCGAACGGCGCCGCGCGCGCCCCGGGCCGGGTCGTCTCGCTCACGGGGCCATCCTGCCGGGGTTGAGGAGCCCCTTCGGGTCCCAGGCCGCGCGCAGGGCGGCGTCGAGGCGCCCGGCGGCGGGGGCGCCGAACGGCAGGCGCGCGCGCCCCGGGAGCTCGAGCGGCGCCGATTCGACGACGGCGTACCCGTCGCGCGCCGAGGCGAGCCGGTGCCAGCGCTCCACGACGGCGGCCAGCGCGCCGCTCTCCGCGGCGGCGGGCGACGGCTCGCCG
>DASZXE010000307.1:0-1706 GCA_035546475.1 Kofleriaceae bacterium | reverse complement strand
GCCTCGACGAGACCGGCTACCAGGTCGAGCCGTCGCCGTGCGACCCCGGCCTGCGCCGCACCGGCAGCTACCGCGCGCGGATCGATCACACGCAGCACCTCCTGCTGGTCGGCGACGCCAGCGTGCAGCGCCTCGAGGCCGGCCCCGACGAGCCGGTCGCGCCGCTGCCCGCGCCGCCGCCGACCCTCGACGGCGCGTGGACCTGGTCGTCGGTGAGCTGGACCGCCGACGGCCTCGTCCAGCGCGAGGTCGAGCGCTGGCAGCTCGAGACCCACGCGCCCGACGTCACCGGCAGCTACGAGCGCGTCGTCACCCTCGTCAGCCCCGACGGCACCGTCCTGCCGTGCGCGGGCGCCGACCGCTACCAGTTCACCGATCGGTACCAGCTCGTCGGCAAGGTCACCGACGACGGCTGGCGGCTGCGCGAGGACTCCGCCGAGGCCGGCGTCCACCCGTGCCTGCGCGGCACGCCGTCGCGCTACCTCGACGAGGCGACCGCCGAGCTCGTCGGCGAGTACCTCGTCCTCACCTGGCGCGGCCCCCGCAAGCAGGTGCTCGCGCGCCCGGAGCCCCCGCCGCCCGAGCTGCCCTGGTGACGCGCACGACCCGCGCTCACCGCGCACCGCGTCGCGCGGCGTGCGACGCCGCACGCAATTAATTGGCCCCGCGCGATCGCTCCCGTACAACTGAATCGTGCCCAAGCGCCGTGAGCCTCGCTCCCCTCGCCCGCGGGTGACCCCCGAGGAGGAGGCGATGTTCATCGAGGCGGCCGCCGGCGTCACGCCGCTCACCGCCCGCGATCGGGTGCGCCTCGATCCGCCGCGCACCGCGATCGCGCCGCGCCGCGATCCGCTGCCGCCGCAGGCCGCGCTCACCGTCGAGGGCGAGGACGGCCTCGTCACCGCGCGCGCGCCCGGCGTCAACCGCGCGCAGCTCGCGCTGCTCCGCGGCGGCAAGGTCCGCCCCGAGGCCACGCTCGACCTCCACGGCCAGTCGGCCGCCGAGGCCGGCCCCGCGCTCGAGCAGTTCCTCGTCGAGTCGGCGCGGCTCCGCCGCCGCTGCGTCCTCATCGTCCACGGCCAGGGCCTGCACTCGGGCGGCGTCGCCGTCCTCCGCGACCTGGTCCTCTCCGACCTCGTGGGCAAGGCCTCCGGCCTGGTCCACGCCCTCGCCCCGGCTGCCGCTTCCGATGGCGGCCGGGGGGCCACCTACGTCATGCTGAGGTGTCCCTGATGTCGAACCTCCCCCGCCCCGATGGCACCCGTGGAAGGTGGGCTCGCCGGCTGGCCGCGCTCGCGTTCGGCGTCGGCCTGGGACTCGGCACGGCGACCCACGTGCCCGACGCGAGCGCGGACGCGCAGCACCGTCCGCCGGCGCACGCCGCGCACGCGACGCACGCGACGCACGCGAAGGCCGCCAGGCACGCGCCGCACGCGCCGGTCGCCGCCGCCCACGGGCGCGCGGAGCCGGTCGCCACCCACCGGCGCGCGCGGCTCGCGCTCCCGCCGACCGAGCACGTCGCGATCGGCGCCGGCCTCACCGGCGCCGACCAGACGCCGAGCGCGGCGGCGACCGAGGCCGCAGCGGCGATCGACAAGCTGCTGCGGGGTCCGCTCCGCCAGGGGACGACCGGCATCTACGTCGTCGACGCCGACACCGGCCGCGAGCTGTTCTCGCTGCGCCCCGACGAGCGGCTCAACCCGGCC
>DASZXE010000306.1:0-1860 GCA_035546475.1 Kofleriaceae bacterium | reverse complement strand
AGCGCGCCACCGCCTGCGCCGGGCGGCGCGGCGGCCGCGATGCGGGCGGCCGACCTCGCCCGGTACGCGCGGATCGTCGACGAGGAGCTGGCCGATCCGCCGCGCGCGACCCGCGCGTGGGAGCGGCTGCGGCAGGTGACGCCGCGCGACCGGCAGGCGCTCGGCGCGCTGGCGCGGCTCTACCGGGCGGCGGGGCGCTTCCGCGAGCTGGCGGAGGTGCTGGCGGTGCACGTCGAGGTCTTCGCCGGCGACGATCGCGAGCGCGCGGCGGCGGCGGCCCGCGAGCGCGCGCAGGTGCTGGCCGAGCGGCTCGGCGCCGCCGACGAGGCGATCCGTCAGCTCGAGCGGCTGATCGAGCTGGTGCCCGGCGAGCTCGAGGCGTACGCGATGCTGCGGCGGATGCACGAGCGCCGCGGCGACTTCGCGGCGGCGGTGCGGGTCGGCGAGCGCGAGGCGTACATGCTGGCCGATCCGGCGGCGAAGCTGGCGCGCACGCTCGAGCTCGGCGCGGTCTGCCGCGATCGCCTCGGCGATCCGGCGCGCGCGCTGCAGGCGTTCGAGCGGGTGCTCGCGATGGATCCGCACCACGACGACGCGCTGGCGGCGGCGGCCGACCTGCACGAGCGGCTCGGCGATCACGCGGCGGCGATGCGCACGCTCGAGCGCCGGCTGGCGCGCGCGGCCGATCCGCGGCTGCGGCGCGCGCTCTACCAGCGGCTGGCGGCGATCGTCGGCGATCGCCAGGGCGATCACCGGGCGGCGTTCCGCTTCCTCCGCAAGACGCACGACGAGGAGCCGGGCGCGGCGAGCCTGACCGAGCTGCGGCGCGCGGCCGAAAGCCACGGGCTGTGGCGCGAGCTGGCGGAGGCGCTCGCCGACGAGCGCAAGCGGGCGGCGGGGCCGGGCCCCGGCGTCCACGACGTCGCCGGCTACGTGGCGACCAGCCGCGAGCTGGCGGCGATCGCCGAGCACCGGCTGAGCGATCGCGGGCGCGCGCTGGGGGCGCTCGTCGACGCGCTGCAGGCGGCGCCGCGCGAGGTCGGCCTGCTCGCGGAGGGCGAGCGGATCGCGGCGGACGCCGATCAGCGGCCGCTGTGGCGCGCGCTCGCCGATGCGTTCACGGTCGCGATCGGCGCGGCGCGGCCGGCCGACAAGGTCGGGCTGCACCAGCGGCGGGCCCGCATCCTCGACGAGCGGCTGGGCGATCCGCGCGGGGCGGCCGCCGAGCTGGTCGCGGCCTTCGCGTGGCAGCCGGATCGAGAGGAGCTGCGCGCGGGGCTCTACCGGCTGGCGGAGAAGACGCGGTCGTGGACGGACGTCCTCGCGGTCGAGATCGCGCTCGCCGAGCGGGCGGCGGGCGACGAGCGGCTGGCGGCGCTGCGGCGGCGCGCGCAGGTGATCGAGGAGCACCTGAAGGACCGGCCGCGCGCGTTCCGGGTGCACCTGATCGGCTTCCTGCTGGCGCCCGACGACGGCGAGACGCAGGCGCAGCTCTGGCGGCTGGCGAAGGCGATCGGCACCTACCGCGAGGCGGATCGATCGCCGCGGCCGGAGCCGCTGGCGGCGGCGGTGCACGCGATCGTCGACGGTGCGCCGGGGCGCCCGGCGGTGGCGCCGGCGGCGAGCGCCAGCTTGCACGTCGCGTCCGCGGGCGAGCGGCGGGTCGGCGACTCGACGCAGCCGCTGGATCTCGCGGAGCTCGAGCGCGGCCTCGAGTCGTCGGAGCCGAAGGTCGCGCCGGTGCGGCCCGCGCGCGGCGACGCGACGATCGAGCTCGACCTCCGCGATCTCGGCCCGCCGCCGCGCCTCCGCCGCGAGGACGCGACGATGGAGCTCGACATCCGCGACCTCGGGCCGGCC
>DASZXE010000305.1:0-11514 GCA_035546475.1 Kofleriaceae bacterium | reverse complement strand
AACGCGGCGATCGCCTGCTTCGTGTCGCCGGCGCCGCGGTGGAGCTGCCCGGCGGCGAGCCACACCTCGGGCGAGCGCGGCCACCGCCCGGTCGCGACGTCGATCGCCTCGGTGGCGTCGGCGCGGAGCTCGAGCCGGTCCATCGCCTCGGCGCGGCCGATCGCGATGCCCGCCTCGTCGGGGGCAGCGGCCGCCGCGTCGTCGAACGCCGCCAGCGCCGCCGCGGCGTCGCCCTCGTAGAGCGCCGCGCGCCCGCGCAGGTAGGCCGCGTACGCCTGCGGCGGCAGCGGCGGCAGGCGCGCCGGCGCCGGGTGCGGCCGCGCATAGCAGCCGCTCGCGACGAGCACCAGCACCGCGACGAGCGACGCGCGCACGGGCACGGGCAGGGGCACCGGCACGGCCACGGTCAGAGCGGGATGTTCCCGTGCTTGCGGGGCGGGTTCGACTGCCGCTTGTTGGCGAGCAGCTTGAGGCCGCGGTGGAGCACGGCGCGCGTCTCGCGCGGCCGGATGATCTCGTCGACGTAGCCGAGCGACGCCGCCTTGTACGGGTTCGCGAAGTTGTCGCGGTACTCGTCGACGAAGCGGGCCCGCGCCGCCGCCCGCGCGCCCTCGTCGGCGATCTTGTCGAGCTGGCTGCGGTAGACGATGTTGACCGCGCCGTCGGGGCCCATGACGGCGATCTCCGCCGCCGGGTACGCGACGTTGAGGTCGGCGCGGATGTGCTTCGACGCCATGACGTCGTACGCGCCGCCGTACGCCTTGCGGGTGATCACCGTCAGCTTCGGCACCGTCGCCTCGGTGAACGCGTACAGGAGCTTGGCGCCGTGCTTGATGATGCCGCCGTACTCCTGTGTCGTCCCCGGCAGGAAGCCCGGCACGTCGACGAAGGTGACCAGCGGGAGGTTGAAGCAGTCGCAGAACCGCACGAAGCGCGCCGCCTTGATCGACGCGTCGATGTCGAGGCAGCCGGCGAGGTGCTTCGGCTGGTTGGCGACCACGCCGACCGGCCGGCCGCCGATGCGGGCGAGGCCGCAGAGGATGTTCTTGGCGTGCTCGGCGTGGACCTCGGTGAAGTGACGGTCGTCGACGACGCCGAGCACGAGCTGCTTCATGTCGTACGGCTTGTTGGCGTCCTGCGGGATCAGCTCGTCGAGCGCGGCGTCGGCGCGATCGACCGGATCGGTCGCCTCGATGATCGGCGGGTCCTCGCTGTTGTTGGCCGGCAGGTAGCCGAGCAGCTCGCGGATGCGGCCGAGGCAGGCCAGCTCGTCGGGCTCGGCGAAGTGGGCGACGCCCGACCGCGCGGCGTGGGTGCGCGCGCCGCCGAGCTGCTCCTTCGTCACCTCCTCGTGGGTCACCGTCTTGATGACCTCGGGGCCGGTGATGAACATGTACGACGTGCCCTCGGCCATGAGGATGAAGTCGGTGATCGCCGGCGAGTAGACGGCGCCGCCCGCGCACGGGCCGAGGATGGCGGAGATCTGCGGGACGACGCCCGACGCCAGCACGTTGCGCGTGAAGATGTCGGCGTAGCCGGCCAGCGACTCGACGCCCTCCTGGATGCGCGCGCCGCCCGAGTCGTTGAGTCCGATCACCGGACAGCCGATCTTCATCGCAAGGTCCATGACCTTGCAGATCTTCGCGGCGTAGGCGCCCGACAGCGAGCCGCCGAACACGGTGAAGTCCTGGGCGAACACGCAGACCGGGCGGCCGCCGATCGTGCCGTGGCCGGTGACGACGCCGTCGCCGAGGATCTTCTGGTCCTGCATGCCGAAGTCGGCGCAGCGGTGGGTGACGAAGCGATCGATCTCGACGAAGCTGCCGTCGTCGAGGAGCGCGGTGATGCGCTCGCGCGCGGTGAGCTTGCCGGCTTCGTGCTGCTTGTCGATGCGGGCCTGGCCGCCGCCGAGGGCGGCCTGGCGCTCGAGCGACTGGAGGCGGGCGAGGGGATCGATGGTCACGGGCGTTCGCGTCCTTTGCCGTCGGCGGCGAGGGCGCGAGCGGCGAAGGTACGTTACCCCAGCACCTCGGTGTCGTCGCGGCGCCCGGCCACGAGCGAGCATCACGCGGCCATGACCGTGCGGGGACCGGACGGGACCGCGCTATGCTCCGGGCGTGGCCAACGTCAAGGGAACCGCCCTTGCCTCGCGGCTCACCTGGATCCGCCTGCAGCACGGACCGGATGGCCTCGCGCGGGTGACGCGCGACGCGTCGGAGCCGCTGGCCGCGCTCATCGCCGGCGGCGCGCGCACCGAGGCCTGGTACCCGTTCGCGCTGTTCGTCGAGCTGAACGACGTCATCGATCGCGCGTTCGGCGCCGGCGACGGCGCGCTGGCGAAGGAGCTCGGCCGCCACGGCGCCGACGCCAACATGACGACGATCTACCGGCTCTTCTTCAAGCTCGGCTCGGTGCGCTGGGTGATCGCGCGCGCGGCCCGCCTGTGGCACATGCACTACGACGCCGGCCGGCTCGAGGTCGTCGATCGCGGCACGCGCCAGGTCGACCTCCACCTCGTCGGCGTGCCGGAGCCGTCGTGCACGCACTGCCGCGCGGTGCAAGGCTGGGCCGAGCGCTCGATCGAGCTGTCGGGCGGCACCGACGTCGCCACCGACCTGCACGCCTGCCGCTGCCACGGCGGCGCCTCCTGCTGCATCTCCGCCCGCTGGAAATAGGTGCGCGTGCGTGGACGGCGGCGGCGGCGAGGACGACCATCGCCGCGATGAAGGTCCTCGTGTTCGGAGCCAGCGGCATGGTCGGCCAGGGCGTGCTGCGCGAGTGCCTGCTCGATCCGGGCGTGACCGAGGTGCTGGTGGTGGGCCGCCGCCCGCTCGGCCCGCGCAAGGGCGGCCCGGGCCACGAGAAGCTGAAGGAGCTCGTCCACGAGGACCTCGCCGACTGGAGCGGCGCCGAGGACCGGCTCGCCGGCCACGACGCCTGCTTCTTCTGCCTCGGCGTGTCGGCCGCCGGCCTGAGCGAGGCGGAGTACACGCGCATCACGCGCGACTACACGCTGGCCGCCGCGAAGGTGCTGGCGGCGCGCGCGCCGAAGAGCACGTTCATCTACGTCTCGGGCCAGGGCACCGATCCGAAGGGCCGCTCGATGTGGGCGCGGGTGAAGGGCAAGGTCGAGGAGGAGCTGCTCGCGCTGTCGCTCGAGGCCTACATGTTCCGGCCCGGGCTCATCAAGCCGATGCACGGCGCCCGCTCGCGCACGACGCTCTACCGCATCAGCTACCTCGCGCTGTGGCCGTTCATGCCGCTCATCCGCGCCGCCGGCGGCGCGACGACGACCGAGCACGTCGGCAAGGCGATGCTCGAGGTCGCGCGCCACGGCGCCTCGAAGCGGTTCCTGACCAACAAGGAGATCGAGGCGCTGGCGAAGAAGGCCACTCCCGCGCTGTAGCGACGCCCGGCGCCGCGGCGCGCGGTCGCGGGCGCCGCCGGGAACTGGCCCGCGAGGGCGGCGGTGATACTGTCGGGGGCTCATGAGCCCGAGGCTCCGTCAGGCCTGTGCCCGTGCCGTCGCCGCGGCGATGGCGCTCGGCGCGGCCGCTGGGAGCGCGGGTGCCGAGAAGCGCGCGGCGCGCAGCGAGCACGGCAGCGGGCCCGCGGCGCCGCCGGCCGCCGAGCTCGAGGTGCCGTGCCTGACGACCGGCGCCGACGGCGCCTGCACCCGCTGGGCGCTCGACGGCTTCTACCAGTCGCTCGGCGACACCGAGGACGGCCGCGCCACCCACCCGTCGCGCATCTCGTTCGTCGGCGACTCGATCACCGCCAGCGATCACATCCCGGAGCGGCTGCGCGAGGTGCTCGGCGCGCGCTTCGGTGACGGCGGCCCCGGCTTCGTCGACGTCTCGCCGCCGCACCTCTGCCAGCACCTCGCCGTGCGGCGCGCGAGCGGCGGCTGGACGATCCACAGCGTCGCCAACCAGATGGCGGCCGATCACCTGCTCGGCTTCGGCGGCGGCACCGCGGAGTCGCGCGGCGGCGCCAGCCTGCACCTGACGCCCGCGCCGTCGCTGGTGACGACCGCGCGCGTCTTCTACCTGGCGCAGCCGGGCGGCGGCCGCTTCGACGTCGACATCGACGGCGCCGGCGCCGCGTCGGTCGCCACCGCCGGTGACGTGAAGAGCGACGGCGTCGCCGACGTGCCGGTGCACGGGACCCTGCGCCGCTTCGACCTGCACGCGCGCGGCCGCGTGCGGCTGTTCGGCGTCGTCCTCGAGGCGCCGCGCGGCGTCGTCGTCGACAACCTCGGCGTCGTCAACGCGTCGACCCGCACGTGGGCGCGCATCCAGCCCGAGCACTGGCGCGACCAGATCTCGCTGCGCGGCCCCGATCTGATGGTCGTGATGATCGGCGCCAACGAGGCGATCTGGATCGGCGGCAAGAAGCTCGCCGCCTACGAGGGCGTGGTGAAGAACCTGCTGGCGCCGATCCGCGCCGCGCACCCCGACGGCGCCTGCCTGGTGATCTCGCCGCTCGCGATGGTCGACTACACGCGCAAGGGGCTGCCGCTGCGGCCCGCGATCCCGGCGATGGTCGCCGCCCAGCGCTCGGCGGCGCAGGCGACCGGCTGCGCGTTCTGGGACATCGCCGCGTGGATGGGCAGCGCCGCCGGCACCGCCGCCTGGCGCAAGGCGGGCCTCATGAACGACGACTACGCGCACCCGACGATCGCCGGCGACCGCCGCATCGCCGACGCGCTCTCGGCCGCGCTGCTCGACGGCTACCGCCGCTACCGCGGGCGCTGAGCCCCGCTGCCCCCCGCTGCCCCCCGCTGACCCGTTCGACGCGTCGAACGAGGTCGAACCACGCCGACGCGTCGATCGAGCAACGCGTCGAGCCGCAAGCGGCCGGAACCTCGACGGCGGTGGTTGCGAGCGACTGGCTCGGATGGTGCAATCCGTCCCGCCGCCCCGCGCAAGGAGCAAGCGATGGATCGTCTCTACTCGTCGTCGTCCGATGGCTTCGGTGGTCACACGTCCGGGTCGACGCTCGACGAGCCGTACGGCGCGCGCTCGCTCGGCGCCACGACCGACGCCGACGCGCCGGCCACGACCGGCTGGGGCGACGCGCCGGTGCAGGCCGATGGCGGCGCGGTCGGCGGCGCCGACGTCCACGCGACCGCCGCCCAGGGTGTCGCCGGCGCCGGCGGCTCGCTGCCGTACCTGTCGACGATCCAGCAGGCGTTCGGCCGTCACGACGTCGGCGGCGTGCGCGCGCACGTCGGCGGCGAGGCGGGCCAGGCGGCCGACGCGATCGGCGCCGAGGCGTACGCGACCGGCGATCACGTCGCGTTCCGCGACACGCCGAGCCTGCACACCGCGGCGCACGAGGCGGCCCACGTCGTCCAGCAGCGCGCGGGGGTCCACCTGAAGGGCGGCGTCGGCGCGGCCGGCGACGCGTACGAGCAGCACGCCGACGCGGTCGCCGATCGGGTGGTCGCCGGCCAGTCCGCCGAGGACCTGCTCGACGAGGGCGCCGACGACGGCGAGGCCGACCACGAGCGCGCGCCCGACGGTGACGGCGAGCGCCGCGCGCCCACGTCCGCGGCCACGCCCGCGCCCGCGACCCAGAAGCGAGCGCGCACCGGCGGCGCCCCGGCGCTGCAGCTCGCGATCACGCCGGCGACGGTCATCGCCCCCGACGGCGCCGGCCTCCACAAGTCGAACCGCAAGAAGCGGAACGCGAACCAGTCGGTCACCGTCCGCTCCGGCGGCCTGCTCGGCACCGGCAAGAAGGAGACGCTCCGGTTCGGCACCAGCATCAAGATCGATCGCGCGAAGCCGGTGGTCGGCCAGCAGCACGTCTACGCCGAGCACGGCACCGAGGTCGGCTACGTCAAGAAGGACCACGTCAGGAGCGAGCAGATCGGCCAGAGCGACTACTTCATCGTCGGCGGCCAGGCGGTCGACCGCTGCGTGATCTTCGACCGCAGCACCGATCAGGTCGTCGACAAGACCAGCTTCGGCGCCGAGTGGGCCGACGCCTTCCGGACGTCGCTCGAGCACATCCTCGCCGCCCAGACCCGCGTCGACGACATCCCCGGGCTGATCCGGGGGATGATCAAGCAGCACACGCTCGGCGTGCCGCCGGATCCGGGCCTGTTCCAGCTCGCCGCGCAGAACCTCGATCAGAAGGTCGCGGCGCGCGTGCAGACCGACAAGAACCAGCTCGTGCAGGCGAACCTGATCACGGCGCAGCACGAGCTGGTCTCCGTGAAGTTCACCGGCGCCGACTTCCACAAGGGCGGCCAGGCGCCGCTCTTCCTCGAGTTCGCGATCCCCAACACCCAGCAGCCCGATCGCCGGCGCGTGGTCTACAAGCCGGGCAACCTCGGCGTCGATCGCCAGCTCTTCGGCTCGCAGCCGGACAGCCTGGCGAAGAAGCTCGACCAGGGCGGCACCCAGATCTCCCACTACACGATCCTCGACCGCGAGGACGCGCAGCAGGAGAAGTACGGCTTCATGGAGTTCGTCGAGAGCGACACGCCGCGCGACGCCAACGATCTGCTCGCGGTCTACCGCAGCCTCGGCGCCAACATGGCGGTCGGCTACCTCGCCGGGCTCGAGGACGTCCACTACGAGAACGTGCTGCTCCTGCGCAACCGGGTCCAGGTGATCGACATGGAGGCCACCACCGGGATGTTCAGCAAGAAGCACAACCAGCAGCAGCAGCTCGAGCCGAACAAGGGCGGGTTCAGCTCGGCGCTGTGGGACAGCGCGCTCCACCGCGGCATCCGCCCGAAGCTGGAGGGGGCGGTGAAGGCGGCGACGCTGCTGTCGGCGCCCGACGCCAACGCGGCGCAGACCGCGTTCCGCGACGCCTTCAAGGGCGTGCTCGACACCGCGAAGGGCCAGAACTTCGACAACGACTGGCAGCAGCAGACGCAGGCGCTGGGCGGCCTGCACAGCCGCATCGTGCCGCTCGCGACGGCGAGCTTCTACATCCTCATCGAGGTCGCGCGCAAGGCCGGGAGCCTCAACGCCTGGCAGCAGAAGGTCGACGGCGACGTCGGCAACATCGCGACCACCGCCGGCTCCAACTCCGGTCACACGCTGCAGTTCGTGAAGAACGTGCTGCGCTCGCCCGGCACCTACGCGGCGCTCCTCCGCGGCGAGGTGCCGTTCTTCAAGCGCGACCTCGGCAGCACCGACATCTTCGACGAGGCCGGCACCCAGATCCCGTCGGCGGGCTGCTCCAAGGTCGGCGGCGACATCGCGACCGAGATGGGCAACCGCCGCAACGAGCTGCGGCAGCACGGCGACAACGCCGACGTCTTCGCGCAGTTCGCGGCGCAGATGGTCCCGCTCCTCGGCCAGGTGAACCAGGGGGTGCTGGCGCTCCTCCAGGAGCGCCGGAACCAGAACCAGAACCGGAACCAGAACAACTGACGCGGCGGCGGGGCATTGCGCGGGGGCGGCGCGGCCCTATGCTGGCGCCGATGGAACCGACCGACCGCGTCGTGCGGCTGATGACGATGGACGGCGCCTTCCGCCTGATGGCGGCGGTGACGACGCAGACCGCGCGCGGCGCGCTCGGGGCGCAGGCGACCGGCGACGGCCTCGGCCTCAAGCTCGCCGAGCTGATCACGAGCGCGATCCTGGTGCGCGAGACGACCCAGCCGGGCCGCCGCGTGCAGATGGTGTGGCGCGATCGGCGCGGCCGCTCGCTGGTCGCCGACGCGCTGCCCGACGGCACCAACCGCGGCATGGTCAACCCCGGCGAGGCGACCGCGGTGGCGGAGGACGGCGATCACGTGCTGTCGGTCAACTACACGCTGCCGAACGGCGAGCTGCACCAGGGCCTGATCGCGATCCCGGCGGGCGCCGACATGTCGGCGGCGCTGATGCGCTACTTCAAGCAGTCGGAGCAGATCACGGCGATGGTGGCGGTCGGCGCGATCAGCGGACCGGGCGGCGTGCGCGTGTGCGGCGGCTACGTCGTGCAGCTCCTGCCGGAGGCGACGCGCGACGTCATCGACGCGATGACCGCGCAGCTCGCCGCGCTCGAGCCGATCGAGGAGCTGCTCGAGGGGCGCGGGAGCACGGCGGCGGAGCTGGCGGCGACGGTGTTCGCCGGCTTCGAGCACGCCGAGCTGGCGTCGTCGCCGCTGCGGTTCGGCTGCACGTGCAGCCAGACGCGCGTGCTGCTCAGCATCCTGACCCTGCCGGAGGAGGACGTGCGGTCGATCGTCGAGGGCGAGCCGCTGCAGGTCCGGTGCGACGCGTGCGGCGCGACGTACGAGATCGAGCCGGCGGCGGTGCGGTCGTTCCGCGATCAGCGGCGCGGCGTCGGCGCGTAGGCTGCGGGCCGGGGACGCGCTACCGTCGGGTATGGGCACGACCGACGGCCGGACCGAAGGCGAGACCGATCCGGCCACGCATCGCTACGGGGTGGCCTCGCGCGAGGAGACGGCCGGGCTCACCGGCAAGGAGATCCTCGAGCGGATCGCCGACGGACGCTTCCCGCAGCCGCCGATCTCGCGGACGATGAGCTTCCGGCTCGTCGAGGTCGGCGACGGCTTCGCCGTGTTCGAGGGCGACCCGGGCGACCACCTGCTGAACCCGATGGGCACCGTGCACGGCGGGTGGGCGCTGACGATCATCGACAGCGTGACCGGCTGCGCGGCGCACACGCTCCTGCCGGCGGGCGCCGGCTACACCACCGTCGAGACCCGGGCGAACTTCGTCCGGCCGATCATGGCGGCCACCGGCCGCGTGCGGGCCGAAGGGCGGGTCGTCGCGCACGGCCGCCAGATCATCACCGCCGAGGCGAAGCTGACGGGCCCCGACGGCAAGCTGCTGTCGCACGGCACGTCGACCTTGCTCGTCCTCGGCGGCCGGTAGCGCGCCGCGCGCGGCGATCAGCTCCCGCGTTCGAGCAGCGCCCAGGCGAGATCGCCGACGGTGCGGCGCAGTTGCTTGATGCCGGCCGCCTCGGGCCGCGCGCGGTCCGGGTGGACGCGGTTCGACAGCAGCACGCACCAGCGCCCGCGCGCCCAGTCGAGCCACAGCGACGTGCCGGTGAAGCCGAGGTGACCGACGGCGGCGGCGCGCGGCCACGCATCGCCGGCGTGCGAGACGCCGGGGCGCGCCGACGGCGTGTCCCAGCCGAGCCGCCACGACGTCGCCGGCGCGGCGGCGCTGGTGAAGAAGCGCGCGGCGACCGACGCGCCGATGCCGGGCGCGCCCGTGCGCGGCGCGGAGGCCAGCAGCGCCGCGAAGCGCGCGACGTCGGCCAGCGGCGCGAACAGCCCGGCGTGGCCGGCGATGCCGCCGGCGGCGTGGCAGTTCTCGTCGTGGACCTCGCCGGCGACGAGGCCGCGCCGCGCGTCGTGCTCGGTGGCGACCGGCGGCGCGGCGAAGACGACGGGGGCGGCGGCGTGCGGCGGGCGCAGATCGACGAACGTGGTCGCCTCGAGGCCGAGCGCGCGGTGGGCATCGGCGGTGAGCGCCTCGAGCGGCGCGCCGCCGATCGCCTCGAGCGCGGCGCCGAGCACGACGTAGCCGAGGTCGCTGTAGTCGGTGGCCTCGCCTGGCGCGCGCTCGGGCGGCGTCGCCGCGGCCATCGCCACCAGCGCGGCGCGCGGATCGCCGGCGCCGCCGAGATCGCCGGCCCAGATCCGCCGGAACAGCTCGCGGTGGCCGGGGAGGCCCGACGCGTGGCCGAGCAGGTGCGCGATCGTGATCGACGGCGGCAGCGCCGGCAGCCAGCGGGCGGCGCGCGCGTCGAGGTCGAGGCGGCCGTCGGTGACGAGGCGCATCGCGACCAGCGCGGTCGCCATCGGCTTGGTCAGCGACGCGAGGTCGAACGGCGACGCTGGGACGATCGGCGGCCCCGGGGTCGGCCACGCGCGCGTGCGGCCGGCGTACCAGGTGCGCGCGCGGCGGTCGTCGGGCTCGCCCTCGCCGCAGGCGGCGGCGGCCGCCGAGCACACCTGCGCGGTGATCGCGTCGGCCAGCACCTGCGCGAGGCGCTGCTCGAGGGCGTCGTCGGCGCGCGCGTGCATGCCGCCGTGAGTCTAGCTCGTCGGGCGTCCGGATCCTCGGGCCGCGCTTCGGTGTACCTTCGCCGTCGGTGACCCGCTACGAGCTGCTCGAGCGCATCGGCGCGGGCCGCATGGCCGAGATCTTCCGCGCCAGGGCGATCGCGGCCGGCGGGTTCGAGAAGCCGGTGGCGATCAAGCGGATCCTGCCGCACCTGTCGAAGGACGCGCGCTTCGTCGAGCTCCTGATCGCCGAGGCGAAGATCCTGTCGGTCCTGCGCCACCGCAACGTGGTGCAGATCTTCGACGTCGGCCTCGGCGACGACGGCACGTACTTCCTGGTGATGGAGTACGTCGACGGCATCGACCTCGGCGTGCTGCAGCGCGGCCTCGAGCGGCGGCGCGCGCGGCTGCCGATCGATCTCGTGCTGCACATCGGCGCCGAGATCTGCGACGCGCTCGACCACGCGCAGCAGTCGCCGACGCCCGACGGCCGGCCGCTCGGCCTCGTGCACCGCGACGTGTCGCCGTCGAACGTGCTGATCTCTCGCGCGGGCGAGGTGAAGCTGACCGACTTCGGGCTCGCGCGGCGGCCGGAGGACCGGCGCACCGCCGGCGGGCTGCGCGGCCGGTTCGCGTACGTGTCGCCCGAGCAGGTGGCCGGGCTGCCGGTCGACGGGCGCAGCGACGTCTTCTCGCTCGGCGTCGTCGTCTGGGAGCTGGCCGCCGGCAAGCGGCTGTTCTCGGCGATGGCGGACTACGAGGCGCTGCGCGCGATCACGGACCTGCCGATCCCGCCGCCGTCGACGCAGGACCGCGCGGTGCCGGCCGAGCTCGACGCGATCCTCGGCGAGGCGCTGAGCCGCGACGTCGAGCGGCGCCTGCCGTCGGCGGGCGAGCTGGGCAAGCGGCTGCGCGGGCTGCGCTACTCGCTCGAGTCGTCGAGCGGCGATCCGTCGGCGGCGCTGGCGCGGCTGATCGCGGGCATCGAGCGGGAGCCGATGGCGCTGGCCAGCCTGGCCGGCGGCGATGCGCTCGCGATGGCGCCGCCGTTCGACAGCGCCGAGCGCTCGGTCGTGAAGATCCGCACCGCGGAGGTGTTCGCCCAGCCGGACTCCGACGGCACCGGGCTGCTCGAGGCGCGGCGGCTGCTCGAGGCGTTCGAGGACGCGGAGACGCGGATGTCGTCGTTGCCGGTCAGCTTCGACGACGCGAGCACCGGCGGCCACCAGCTCCGCGTGCTCGACGAGCGGACCGAGCTGACCGCGGCGCCGATGCACCTCGGCGGCGACACCGGCGAGCTGCGGACGGCGGGGGAGGCGGCGCGTGACACGAGCGAGGGGCGCGCGGTGACCGAGCCGGCGCGCGACACCGGCGAGGTCGCCCGCGACGGCGAGCTACCCGCGCGCGACACCGTCCAGGTCGCCAGCGACGAGCTGCAGGTGCGTGACACCGGCGAGACGCCCGCGCTCGAGCCACCGACGATCCCGGCGGCCGGGGCGGTGAAGGGCTCGCCGATC
>DASZXE010000304.1:0-11129 GCA_035546475.1 Kofleriaceae bacterium | reverse complement strand
GGCATGGCTGGCATCGCCGGCGCACCCGGCATCCCCGGCATTGCGGGCGCCCCTGGCATTCCGGGCATGCCGGGCGCCCCCGGGACCAGGCCGGGCGGGAACGGCGGGGCCGCGCCCTTGCGGCGCCGCGCGAGGCTGGCGCCGCCGATACCGATCACGCCGAGCCCGACGATGCCGGCGCCGCCGATCAGCAGCCAGTGGAGGAAGCCGCCGCTCGTCTCGCGCAGCGGGATGATGCAGACGCCGTGGTTGCAGTAGCCGTCGCACGGATCGGGCCCGCAGGCCGCGTCGGGCAGCTTCACGCCCTCGGCCTCGATCGGGTTGCCCGCGAGCGGCACCGTCACCGACAGCTTCTTGTCGGCGAGCTGGTCGGGCGGCGCGTAGAAGGTGACGACCGTCTCGCGCTGCACCTCGTCGACGAGCTGGCCGAGCGCAGCCGTCCAGCCGTCCATCGTGCGGATCCAGCGGAAGACGCCCTGCGACTGCCGCGACAGCTCGCCGAGCGCGAACAGCGGCCGCTTGCGCGCCTGCGGGCTGTAGGCGAGCGAGTCGATGCGCACGTGGTCCTTGGCCGCCTGCAGGCCGAGCTTCGTGATCGCCTCGTGATCGTCGACGGTGACGCCGCTGCCGTCGGAGACCAGGACGACGATGCCGCGCACGAGCGTGCCCGGCACCTTCGGCTTCTTGATGGCGTTCTTCGCCATCGTCTCGCCGCGCTGGACCGCGGCGATGAGGTTCGCCTGGCTGGTGTCGACCTCGAGCTTGTCGAGCGCGCCGGTGGCGGCGCCGAGGTTGCCGAGCCGCCTGGAGCCGGCGGTGCTCTCGGCGTAGCCGATCACCGCGAACTGCGCGCGCGGGCCGAGCTTGCCGAGGGGGGTGAGCAGCTCGTTCTTCAGGTGCTCGCGGATCGGATCGAGGTCGCCGTTGACGTCGAAGTCGCCGGTGACCGGCAGCACCACGACGAGCGCGAGCTCGACGTCGCTCGTCTCGAAGACGCCGGTCAGCGGATCGCTCGTGTCGGCGCTGCCGACCTTGACCTGGATGCCGTTCTTGCCGGCGCCGACGAACGGGATGCGCGCGCCGCGCAGCTCCATCGCCGAGACGAGCGCGCGGACGCGGGTGAGGCCGAGGCGTGACGGCTCGACCTCGACGCGGTCGATGACGACGCGGCCCTGGTTGGCGGCCTTCTCGTCCTGGTCGTCGTCGTCAGCGCGGCCGGGCCGCGGCGCGAGCACGAGGCCGGCGGCGGCGACCACGGCCAGGGCGCGGCCGATCACGGACGACGTGGCGAGGGCGACCCCGGTACGCACCCGAGGTACCGTATCGAACCGTCGACGACACCGCAATCGGCAGCGGCGCCTGGCCGCCACGGCGGGCTACCTGACGCGGAATCGGTAGAGCACGGGCACCCAGCCGAGCAGATCCATCTCGGTGGTGACGGTCCCCTCGGTCCAGTTGTTGATGACGAGGGGCAGGCCGTGGTCGCCGGCGCGATCGGAGACGATGCCGATGTGGTCGGGCCCCGACCGCGACGGGAAGGTGTCGAACAGGACGATGTCGCCGGGGCGCAGCGGGTCGTCGGGATCGTCGAGCTTCGGGCTGCGGCGGTCGAGGTGGCGGAGGAACCAGGGCAGGAGCGTCTTGACCCGGCGCTGGTCGATGTTCGGGTCGCCGGCGCCCTTCACCATCGGGTAGGCGGCGCGGGCGCGGTGGAGATCGCGCTGCAGCTCGACCTGCAGGTCGAGGCCGGCGTTGCGGAGCGACCGGACGATGACGTCGGTGCAGACGCCGATCGTGCGGGGCACGTCGCCCATCGGGTAGGCGAGGCGCCGGTAGCCGCTGACGTAGGCGTCGCCGTTCAGGACCGTCTTGCGGGCGCCGAGGAGGACGTCGAGCGGGTCGGGGATGCCGTCGCCGTCGAGGTCGGCGTCGGCCCGCGCCTCGCGCACCCGCCCGGGCGCGAGCAGCGGCGCCAGCTCGGCGCGGTCGCCGGGCCGCAGCGCCAGCCGGTGGTCGCCGACGACGAGCGTCGCGTCGCCGCCGAGCGGGTAGGGCTTGGTCGGCCAGCCGTCGACGTAGACGACCAGCAGCCGGTGCTCCCGGTCGATCGTGGCCGTCACCCGCGCGGCGTCGACCCCGGCCGGGAGCGCGAGCTGGACCGAGCCGTCGAGATCCGACCAGATCCCGCGGTCGGCGACGCCCAGGCTCGGTTCGGGCCGCGCCACCGACGACGATGCCGACGAGCCTTCGGCGGTGGCGGTGGAGGCGGCCGAGGCCACCGTCGACGACGCGGCCGTGCCGGCCGTGCCCTCGTTCTCGCCCGCCGCCGCCTGCCCGCACCCGAGCGCAGCCACCGCGAACGCCAGCCAGAGCTTCTGCTTCACGATCACCAGACACCACGGCCCGGCCGATCCTTGCGCGGATCCGCGCCGGCTGACATGAACGTTACGATGGCGCCCGCCCCGCGGCCACGCGCGCTCGCGGCGACCTCGGCCCCCGCGATCGCCGCCCTCGCCGCCCTCGCCGTCTGCGCCGCGTGCGCGCCGTCGCCCGCCACCCCGGCGCCCCCGCTCGACGTCCACCTCGTCCTCACGGAGCGCTGGGCCCAGGGCGGCCGCCTCGTCGTCGTCGACGACGCCGGCGATCGCCAGGCCGTCCTCGTCGCGCCGCCCGCCGGCCCGCCGACCGCGGTCCGCGACGAGCAGGCCGCCTTCTCCCCCGACGGCCGCTGGATCGCCTTCGCCTCGACGCGCGGCGGCGATCTCGACCACACCGCCCTCTGGCTGGTCGCCGCCCGCGCCGGCGCCGAGCCGGTCCGCCTCACCGACCCGGGCCATCACGACGTCTCTCCCGCCTGGACGCCCGACGGCCGCGCGCTCGTCTTCGCGAGCGATCGCGGCGGCTTCGGCTCCTTCCAGCTCTACCGGCTCGAGCTCGGCGCCGCGCTGGCGTCCGCCACGCCCGCGGCCGCGCTGCCGGCCCCGCGGGCGCTCACCTCCGCCGGCCTCGACTTCGTCGCGCCGACCGTCGCCGCCGACGGCCGCCTCGTCAGCCAGGTCATCACCCGCGGCCTCGCGCCGACCAGCTACCTCGCGCTCGTCGACGACAGCGGCCTCCCCCAGCCGCTCACCGACGGCCCCGACGACGCGACGCCCGCCTGGGCCCCCGACGGCCGCCACCTCGCGTACGCCAGCCGCCGCCCCCACGCCGGCGGCGGCGACGACGTCGACCTCTTCATGCTCGACACCGCGCGCGATCGGCCGCCGGTCGTCCTCGCCGCGCTGCCGGCCACCGACGAGAGCGGCCCGGTCTTCTCGCGCGACGGCCGCTGGCTGTTCGCCACCTCGGTCGCGCTCGGCCCCGACGGCGAGCCGCTCTTCTCGTCGGTGATCGTGATCGATCTCCGCGATCCCACCTTCGCCCCCCGCATGCTGCGCGACCAGGTCGGCGCGATCGTCCGCGCCGGGCCGGCGCTCGCGCCGGTGCCGCTCGACGAGGTCGCGCTGCGGCGCGCGCCCCCCTACGGGGACGCGCTCGCCCAGGCGCTCCGCGAGCTCGAGGAAGCCCGCGCCGCCGCCGCTGCCGCCACCACGCCGCCCGCCGTCCTGCCGGCCGCCCCCGGCCGCTGACCGTCGCGACGCGTCAGGGATTCGGCGTCGGAGCCGGGGCCGGCGCCTTCACCTTGTGGTCGATCCCCGACATGTCCATCGTGTCGCCCGTCTTGTCCTTCTTGGGCGAGACGCCGAAGTAGATGCCGAACGCGAGCACCGCGAACAGCGCGGCGCCGCCGAACGCGAGCATCCACGCCTTCGAGTGGATCTTCGTCTCGACCTCGGCGTACGGCTGGAAGGTCGCCTCCTGCGCCGGGTTCCACGAGGTCTGCAGCGCCTGCGACTGCGTCAGCGCCTTGTAGACCATGAACGCGGCCATGCCGACGAGGACGAGGACCGCGCAGCCGATCGTGATGCTGGCGGCGCTGGCGCCGATCCAGTCGATGGTGGTCGGCTCGACCTTCTTGTTCTGGAGCGTCGGGGCGGCCGCGGCGGCCTGGGTCGCGGCGCTGTACAGGGATGCGATCACGGTGGAGAGCACGGGACCTCCGAGGAGACTCGATCCTTAAACGGAACCGGAAGACTCTGCAACCCATGGTCGCGGCGCGCGTTTTCGTGCGGGCAGGCCGGGGGCTCCTCGTCCGACAACGACCACGCCGGGCCGGTTCCGAAAAAGTTCGCCTGCGACACCCGGCTGACGCCGCGCGGCGAGGCCCAGCCCAGCGACGGTCAGCGGCGCGCCGCGCGCGGCGATTGCGGCACGCCCCTCGATCGAGTCAGATCGAAGGCCTGCGGACCAGCGGCCACATCGCGTTCGTCGTCGGGCTGGCGGCCGTCGGGGCCGCCACGTCGTGCGGCACGATCAAGCCGCGGCTCTCGCACCCGGACACGCCGCCGGCCGGCGTCCCCGGCCCGACCGTGGCGTGGCACGGCACGCCGTCGCCGCTGTCGCGGGCGGCCGACCTCCAGCTCGTGACGATCCCGGGCGGCCGCTCGGTGGCGGGATCGACCCCGGAGGAGCGCGCGACGGCCTACGAGGACTACCTGGCGACCGCCGGTCAGGACGCCGCCCGCAACGGCAAGTGGTTCGAGCGCGAGGAGGACCGGCACATGGTGTTGCTGCCGACCTTCCGCATCGACGCCATGCCGGTGACCAACGCGGCCTACGCGGAGATGGTCGCCGACGGCGCCGCGTCGCCGCCGACGATGGACGCCGACACCTGGGCGAAGCAGGGCTTCCAGCAGGACTGGGCGAAGGACGTGCAGCGGTTCGTCTGGCCCGGCGATCGGCCGCCGCCGGGGCGCGAGGACCATCCGGTGGTGCTGGTGACGTGGCAGGAGGCGGCCGCGTACTGCGCGTGGCGGGGCGCGGTCGTCGGCGAGCCGCGGCGGCTGCCGACCGCGTACGAGTTCGAGAAGGCGGCGCGCGGCCTCGAAGGCCAGCCGTACCCGTGGGGCGCGACCTACGATCCGACCAAGCTCGACTCCGGCGTGTCGGGGCCGCACGACACCGTCGCGGTCGGCAGCTATCCCGACGGCGCGAGCCCGCTCGGCGTGCTCGACGCCGCGGGCAACGTCTTCCAGTGGACGAGCACGCCGTGGCCTCCGGACAGCCCGGTGGGCGCGACGCCGAGCGCGCAGATGACGGTGAAGGGCTCGGCGTGGGACGACTTCGGCGGCCTCGGCCGCGGCGCCGCGTGGCACGGTCGGCCCCGCGAGGCGCGCCACGTGCTCATCGGCTTCCGCTGCGCCGCCGACGCGCCGTGAGCGACCGACGTTCGCGCTCCGGGACCACCCCTGCTAGCTTGGCTCCGGCATGGCCGGCGCGCCGATCGCGATCGTGGTGCACGGTGGGGCCGGGCGGGTCGACGCCGCGAGGCACGCGTCGGTGCTCGAGGCGTGCGCGGCGGCGGCCGACGCCGGCTTCGCGGTGCTCGCCGCCGGCGGGCGCGCGGTCGACGCGGCGCAGGCGGCGGTGCGCGTCCTCGAGGATCACCCGGAGCTGAACGCGGGCGTCGGCGCGGTGCTGAACCGCGCCGGCGAGGTCGAGCTCGACGCGGCGATCGTCGACGGCGAGACGCGGGCGATCGGCGCGGTCGCCGCGGTGCCCGAGCTGCGCCGGCCGATCGATCTCGCGCGGGCGGTGATGGAGGACGGCCTGCACGTGCTGCTCGCCGGGCCGGCCGCGTGGGAGTTCGCGCGGGAGCGCGGCTTCGAGCCGGCGGCGCCGGGCTCGATGGTCGTCGAGCGCCAGCGGAAGCGGTGGGAGGAGGCGAGGGCGAAGGAGAGGGCGAAGGAGAGGGCGAAGGAGAGGACGGGCACGGGCGCGGGCGCGGGCACGGGCACGGGCACGGAGAAGGACGGCGGGACGGTCGGCGCGGTCGCGCTCGATGCGCGCGGCCACCTCGCCGCCGCGACGTCGACGGGCGGCATCTTCGACAAGCGGCGCGGCCGCGTCGGCGACACGCCGCTGCCGGGCGCGGGCACCTGGGCCGACGACGCCGGCGCCGCCGCCTCCGCCACCGGCGACGGCGAGGCGATCATCCGCATCGCGCTCACCCGCCGCCTCGTCGACCGCGTCGCCGCCGGTGACGAGGTCGAGGCCGCCGCCGCCGCGCTCGTCGCCGAGCTCGGCCCGCGCGGCCGCGGTCACGGCGGCGTCATCGCCGTCGATCGCCGCGGCGCCGTCGCCGCCGTCCACGACACCGAGACGATGGCCACCGCCGCGATCGTCGACGATGGCCGCGGCGGCCGGGACGAAGCCGGCGGCCACGGCCCCCGCCGCGCCGCCGTCATGGCCACCACCGGCACCCGCCTCGCCGATCTGCTCCGCTGATCGCCTGGAGCACGCCTCGCGTCCGGGGCCTTCCGCGGCGCGTGCGCTGCGCCCGCGGGTCGCCGCTCACGAAGAGCGCGGACCTCGCGGTGCTCGCTCCCTCACCTCACATGAAGAACGTGAAGTGCTCGTGCTCGTTCGCCTTCGGCTTCAGCTTGTCGATGAGCTGGTTGCCGAGGTCGATCGCCTCGGCGAGCTTCTCGTTGATGTGCTGCAGCCGCTTGCGGTAGGCGAGCTCGGCGGCCGCGCCCTGCGGCGTCATCGCGAGCGCCTCGAGGTTCGGGTTCGCCGACATCGGGAAGATCTTCTTGCTCGGCACCGGATCGCCGGGCGGCAGGCCGATCGCGAAGTCGCCCTTGAACCAGTTGCCGCCCGGCTGATAGCGCACCGCGAGCCCCGACACCGGCTTGTCGGGCGGGCAGGTCCCGGTCGTCGACGGCGTGGGGTCGCTGCCGCAGTACGGCGGGCCGACCTCGACGAGGCGCGCGCCCGGCTCGGCGGTGTCGCTCCGCTGCTCGTCGGGCGTCGGGTTCCAGATCATGACGGCGTAGCGGTACTTCACCGCCGCCTGCAGCTCCTTGGCCGGCAGCGTCAGCGACGTCTCCGCCGTCCGCGCCACGCCGAGCGCGAGGTCGTCGTTCTTCGCCCACTTGACGTGGTCGTCGATCATCTGCTTCAGCTCTTTCGTCGCCGCGTAGAACGACAGCACGCGCCCCGACAGGTCGGCGCTCAGGCTGTTCTCCTTCGCCTTGAAGATGAGCTCGTCGCGGACCTCGATCTTGTCGAACTTCGCCAGCGTCGCCGTGATGTCGCGGCCGGTCAGGTCGCCCTTGCTCGCGGCGGCGATCTGGTCCTGCAGCGCGCCCAGGTTCTTCTTCATCTGGGTCACGTCGGCGAGGATGAAGCGCGCGCCCTTGATGCCCGAGTTGTAGGCGTGCGCGTCCTTCGAGATGCTGCTCACCGCGATGCCGATCACGAGCGGCACCAGGCAGATCGCCGCGACCTTGGCGATCGCCGCGGCCCGGTGGTGCGTCGCCACCGTCTCGACGGGCTTGCCGTCGTTGACGATCACGATCTCGGGCGCGCGCTGGGCCGCGCCGATCTGCGCCATCGCGTTCATGTGCGCGAACGGATCGGTCGCCGCGTCGGGCAGGGCGGGGCCGGCCGGCGCGGCCTGCGTCGCCACACCGGGAGGCGGCGGGATGTCGAGGCCCGGCGGCGGCAGGACGCCACCACCGGCGGCGCGCGGCGCGGGCGCGGCAGGAGCCGCGGGATTGCTACCGGTCTTGGGCCTGAGGCGCTCCTTGAGCGCGTTGATGTCGCGACCGGCGGACTTCTTCGGGGGGGGCTGAGTCAACTTGGTTGCCTCCGGATCTCGGACGGGACTCTATGGAGTGCATCTGGCAACTGTCAAGCATCCCAAATGAATTCGAGGTCGTATGGGCTGTGGCAGCCGACGCACGGCGCGCCATGAAGAGATGTTCACGACTCGTGTGAACGGCGTGCTGGCGCACGACGCTCGACGTTGTAACCTCTCGACACGCGAGCGGGTCCTGGATTGCAGGAAGCCGCGTGCCGATGATCCTCGTTGGCGTGGGTCGTGCAGTCCGCGTCAACCGAACTTCGTTCTCGCGCGTCCTACTGGTGGCCATCGTCAAGGAGCCTGCCGTGATCGTCTCCCGTCCGAGCCTCCGCATCGCCCTCGCTCTCGCTGCCTTCGGGCTGACCGGCGCCGCGCTCGCCGGCACCGCTTCCACCGCCTCGGCCGACGTCCGCATCCGCCTCGGCGGCGGCGGCCACATCCGCCTCGGTCACTGGCACCGCCCGTACTATCACTACGCCGGCCCGACGATCCGCATCGGCGGCGCGATCTGGCTCGGCGGTGGCTACTACGGTCGCGGCTTCGCGCAGCCGCCGCCCCCGCCGCCTCCGCCGGCGCCTCCCGCCGCCTGCGACTGCAGCGGCTACTACCCGCCGGTGGCGCCCGCGCCGTCGACGGCCTACGCGGTCGCGCCCGTCGAGGCGGCGCCCGCCCCGTTGCCGCGCCTCGGCGTCGGCGCCTTCCTCGGCGGCGTCGAGGTCGGCGGCGAGCACGAGGGCCAGGACGTCGGCCTGGTCGCGCAGCTCCGGCTCGGCCGCTCGCTCCTCGTCGAGGGCGAGGTCGCCAAGAACACCCTCGCCGACGGCGATCGCGTCGATCGCCGCTGGATGGCCGGCCTGTCGTACGAGCTCGGCGCGCACCGCCGGCTGGCTCCGTACATCACCGGCGCGCTCGGCATCAGCCAGGTCGACGTCGGCGGCGGCAGCTACCAGGACGACCAGTCGCTCGCCGAGATCGGCGGCGGCCTCCGCTGGCGCATGACCGATCGCATCGAGCTGTTCGGCGACCTCCGCTTCGGCGCGCGCCAGAGCATGGACAGCCAGGACATGGCGACCACGCCGGCGCCGACGGATCCGGCGCTCGCCCGCGTGATGCCCGACGACAGCGAGAGCTACTCGCGCATGCGCCTCGGCGCGATGCTGACGTTCTAGCTTCTGCTCGGGCCTCGTCGCCCGCTACGCGCGCGCCCGGCCGCTCCTCGTGAGTGCGCGCGGCCCCACGTCGCCGCGGCCGTCGCGGGCGCGGGTGCGGGCGCGGGCGCGGGCGCGCGAGGCGGTGGAGCGGCCGGCGGGTTTGCCAACGGGATCGCGCACGGCTAACGTCGGCGTGTGATCCCCGGCCTGGTCCAGCGGTCGCTCGTCGTTCGTGACGGCACGCGCATCGGTTACCAGGTCCGGCCCGGGCGCACGCCCGACGCGCCGGTGGTCGTGATGGCGAACGGCCTCGGCGGGACCTGCATCGCGTTCCGCCACCTCTACGCCGCGATCCCGGACCACCGCGTCCTCTGCTGGGACTACCGCGGCCTCTACACGTCGGCGGCGTCGGCCGACCCGGGCGCGAACACGGTGCGCCACCACGTCGACGACCTGCTCGAGATCCTCGCCGCCGAGCAGGTCGAGCGCGCGGTCGTCGTCGGCTGGTCGATGGGCGTGCAGGTCGAGTTCGAGCTGTGGCGCGCCGCGCCCGAGCGAGTCGCCGGGATCTTCGCCATCAACGGCGCCGCCGGCCGGCCGTTCCGCACCGTGCTGTCGTCGCGGTTCGTCGAGCGCGCGATCCCGGTGCTGCTCCGCCTGATGAAGGCGCAGGCCGAGCTGATCGGCCGGGCCGCGGGCCGGGTCGCGACGTCCGACGCGCTCGTCTCGGCGATGAAGCGGTTCGGCATGGTCTCCGACCGCCTCGACCTGGAGACGTTCCGCGCGGTCGCCGGCGGCTTCGGCTCGATCGACTACCGCGTCTACAGCGACCTGCTCGCGCGGCTCGGCGAGCACGACGCGACGCCGGTCTTGCCGACGATCACGGTGCCGACGGCGATCGTCACCGGCGACAAGGACATCCTCACGCCGCCGTCGACCGCCGAGCAGATCCACCGCGCCATCCCCGGCTCGCGGCTGTGCGTGATCCGCGGCGGGACGCACTACACGCCGGTCGAGTACCCGGCGATCGTCACCGACGAGCTGGCGCGCCTGCTCGCGCGCGTGCCCGGCTGGGAGCTGGCGCCGGCGCGCCCGAGCACCGGAGCCGCCTGATGGCCGCCGCGGGCGCGACCGGCGGCGCGACCGGGCGCGCGATCTGCCCGCGCTGCTCGGCCCCGGTGATCGAGGTCGACATCAAGTGCGGGAGCTGCGGCGCGCCGCTCGGCTCGACCGGCGCCCACCGGATGATCGGGCAGACGCTGCTCGGCCAGTACCAGGTCGTCGAGGTGCTCGGCCAGGGCGGCATGAGCACCGTCTACCGCGCCATCCACAGCGTCACCGAGCAGGAGGTCGCGCTCAAGGTGCTGCCGCCCGACCTCGCCGCGCTCGGCCAGGTGAAGAGCCGCTTCCTCGAGGAGGCGAAGGCGCTCGCCCAGCTCGACCACCCGAACATCGTCCACCTCTACAACTTCGGCAGCGAGGGCGGCTCGGTCGTGCTGGCGATGCAGTTCATCGCCGGCCAGACCTGGGAGCGGATGATCCTCGCCGAGGACGGCCAGCCGTGGCAGGAGGCGGTGCGGATCGCGTGCGACGTGCTGCGCGCGCTCGAGTACGCCCACGCGCGCGGCATCGTCCACCGCGACATGAAGCCGTCGAACGTGCTCGTCCGCAGCTCGGACGGCGCCGCGACGGTGATGGACTTCGGCATCGCCAAGATGACGTCGTCGACGCGGCTGACCGCGACCGGCCAGACGATGGGCACGGTCCGCTACATGTCGCCCGAGCAGGTGCGCGGCCAGGACGTCGACCTGCGCTCCGACATCTACTCGCTCGGCGCGACGCTCTACGAGGCGATCTCCGGCGACACGCCGTTCGACGGCAACACGCACTTCGAGATCATGACGAAGCACCTGACCGAGCCGCCGCGCTCGCTCCTGGCGCTGCGCGCGCGCGGCCGCGAGATCCCGGAGGCGCTCGACCAGGCGATCCTGAAGGCGCTCGCCAAGCGGCCCGCCGACCGCCAGGAGACCGCGCGCGAGCTGCGCAAGGACCTGGAGGCGATCCTGCGCGACAGCGGCGCCGCGGCGGAGATCGCCGAGACCCAGCGGCTGTCGCGCAAGCTGGTGAGCGTCGCCCGCAAGCCGTCGGCGAGCCCGGCGCCCGCGCCGGCCGACGGCGCCACGCCCGCGCCGGCGGCGGCCGGCCTGCCGTCGTCGAGCCCGGGGCTG
>DASZXE010000303.1:0-6347 GCA_035546475.1 Kofleriaceae bacterium | reverse complement strand
GTCGCCGTCTGGCAGCTCGAGCGGCTCGCCGCGCAGCGGACCGCGTTCGTCCGCGCGGCGGCGGCGGTCCGCGCCGGGGCCGGCGGCGCGCCGTGCCTCGTCCTCACCGGCAACGTGCCGCAGGCGATCTGGTACACGCGCTGCCACGCGTGGCCGTCGTGGGGCCCGCCCGACGACACCATGCTCGCCACCTACCCGCACGTCTTCCTCCTCGAGGCCGCCGGCCAGGTCCGCCAGCCCGACGCCGCCACCCTCGTGCGGCCCGGCCTCCGCTGGCGCACGGTCGCGTGCGGCGAGCGCCCCGCCTGGTGCGTCCACGAGGCCGAGCGCGCCCCGTGAGCGCCGTCAGGCGGGCGGCGCCGCGGTCACGATGCGGCCGACCGCGATCAGCCGGTCGATGTCGTGGATGTCCTCGCGCGTGAGCGGCACCGGCACCACCAGCGCGCCCGCGCCGCCGGCCTTGCGCACCGCCTCGATCGCCGACGCGTCGACCGCCGCCAGCAGCTCCTGCTCCGCGTGCGCCGCGAGCAGCGACTCCGCCGCGATCCGCAGGCTCGTGCCCGACAGCCCGAGCGCCGCCACCGCCGGCTCGGCGCCCAGCCGCGCCTCGAGCTCGGCCGCGGTCAGCTTCGCCGGGCGCGACCGGTGCACCTTGTTGATGATGAAGCCGGCGAGCGGCATCTTCGACGCGACCAGCCGCTCGTGGAACGCGAGCGCCTCGCGCACCGCGACCGGCTCGGGGCTGGCGACCAGCACGAAGCCGACCCGCGGCTGCCGCAGCAGCTCGAACGTCTCCTCGGCGCGCTGGCGGAACCCGCCGAGGACGTCGTTGAACTCGGTGAAGAAGACGCCGAGGTCCTCGAGGAACTGCGAGCCGACGAACTTCGCCAGCCGCGACAGCACGAACGAGCCGGACCGGCCGAGCACCGACCAGCCGCTGCCGCTGCCGCCGCGCAGCTTGCGGAACCACTCGATCGCCGGCGAGTCGATCGCGGCGGCCAGCTTCTGCGGCGCCTCGAGGAAGTCGAGCGCGTGCGAGGTCGGCGGCGTGTCGACGACGATCAGGTCCCAGCGCCGGGTGGCGTCGAGCTCCTGCAGCTTCGCCATCGCGGCGTACTCCTGGCTGCCGGCGAGCGACCCGCTGATCTGCGCGTAGACCGGGTTGGACAGGATGCGCTGGACCGCCGCCGGGTCCTTCGCGTGGCGCTGCACGACCTCGTCGAACGCGCGCTTCTGATCGAGCATCATCGCCGACAGGGGCGCCGCCGCCGGGCCGCCCGCCGCCACCAGCTCCGGCGGGATCTGCTGCACCTCGTGGCCGAGCGCGGCGAGCCCGAGCGAGCTGGCCAGCCGGCGCGCGGGGTCGATCGTGATGACGAGCGTCCGCCGGCCCGCGCGCGCCGCCGCGATCGCGAGCGCCGCCGCGGTGGTGGTCTTGCCCACGCCGCCCGACCCGACGCAGACGACGATCTGCTTGTCGGCGATCACCTGGGCGAAGGAGCGGTAGGCCACGGGCACGCGCATGTAGCACGCACCGCCGCCGACCGGCAATCCACCCGGCGCGGCAGGGCCTCCCCCCGCGGGCAGCGGTCAGACCAGCAAGGCGAGCAGCTCGCCGGTCTCGACCGAGTTGCCGACGGCGCGCAGCAACTGCTTCACCGTGCCGCCGCGCTCGGCGACGATCTCGTTCTCCATCTTCATCGCCTCGAGCACCGCGAGCGGCTGGCCGGGGGCCACCTCGTCGCCGGTGGTGCACAGCCACTTGACCACCTTGCCGGCGATCGGCGCGCGCACCTCCTCGCCGCGCGGCGGCGGCCCGCGGTGGGTGGCCGCGCGGAGCCGGCGGAGCTGGGCGTCCTCGACGGTGAGCACGACCTCGCCGAGCCCGACCGACGCCGCGACCCCGTGGCGCCGCGGGTCGAGGTCGACCAGGTGGCTCTGGCCGTCGAGCACGATCGACCAGGTGCCGGGCCGCAGCATCCGGGCGTCGACCGCGCGCGGCTGGCCGTCGACGACCACCAGCCAGCCGCCGTCCGGTCCGGGCTCGATCGAGATCGCGGCGTCCCTGCCCGCGCCCGAGACCAGCAGCTCCTTCTTCATCGCCGCATGTTCGCCAACGCGCGCGCCGCCGACAAGCCGCCGCCGTCTAGATTCCGGGCGAGCGGTCGCGCGGCACCCGGTAGCGGTCGAGGATGCGTGGCGTCGCGCGCGCGACCTCCTCGGCGTCGAGCATGATGAGCCCGCCCGACGTGGTCGTGATCTCGACGACGCCCTTCGACGCCCACAGCCGCGCCGCCAGGTCGGTCAGGTCGCGCGGCATCACGCCGTTCACCGACGCGACGCCCTCGTTGTGCAGGTGGCCGTAGCCGACGTTGATCTCGTCGGCGAGGATCTGCGTCAGCACCACGACCTCCTCGCGCTCGGCGGTCCGGTGGCCGAGGTAGAAGTAGTAGAGGAACTCCTTGGGCGCCTTGTTCCACCACTTGTCCCAGGTGTTGAGGAAGTCGCGCGTCAGCGTCTGGAAGACCAGCCCGCCGTAGACGACGTAGCGGGGCGCGTGATCGTAGCGGCTGCGCGGCACCAGCGGCCGCCACGGCGCCAGCGTCAGCGTCAGCTCGCGGCGCTGGCCGTGGCGGAGGACGCCGAGCGTGATCGCGTCGCCGATGAAGTGGGTGCCGAGCACGACGTCGTAGCGGGTGCGGTGGCGGCCGGCGTACTGGACGGTGCCGTTGTTGGCGATCGCGAGGCCGTCGATGTGGGTGATGACGTCGCGCACCTCGAGCACGCCGTCGGACGCGCCCGCGTGCTCGACCTGCACGACGACGACGCCCGACACGCCGTCGGGCACGCCGAGCTGCCGCCGCAGGAACGGGTTCTCGAGGTTCTGCGTCACCAGGCCGAGCGCGGGGATCGCGGGCGCCTTCTTGCCGGCGACGCCGGCGAGGAACGCGCGGATCACCGGCGGCGGCACCATCTCGCCGATGTTGTCGACGCCGGTCAGCTTCTGGAACGCGATGCCGACGACCTTGCCGTCGCCGAAGACCGGGCCGCCGCTGTTGCCGGCGTTGATCGCGGCGTCGACGGTGACCGCCAGCAGGTGGCGCTGCGAGTGGCTGTAGCGCTGCACCTCGATGCGCGAGACGACGCCCTCGGTGATGGAGATCTCCTCGCCGCCGACCGGGTAGCCGATCACCGCGACCTGGTCGCGCAGCCGCGGCATCTCGCCGATCTCGGCCGGCTCGATGTCGTCGAGGAAGCCGGGCGGATCGACCACCTCGAGCAGCGCCAGGTCGCAGTCGTGGTTGACGGCGCGCACGCGAGCGACCGCCTTGTCGGGGTGCGACGGCTTCTGGACCTGCAGGAAGGTGGCGTCGGCGACGACGTGGGCGCCGGTGAGGATCGCGTGGCCGGCGATGACGACGCCCGAGCCCGTCGACGAGCGCGGCGTGCGGGTCTGCCACGGGGAGTCGTAGTCGGGATCCTGGGTGGTTGCGAAGACGCGGACGACCTCGGGGTAGGCCATGGGGGGTCAAGGAGGCTACTCCGGAGCAGGCGGGTGCGGAAGTCGCCGCCGCGCGCGCCAGCGGTTGCCAGCCGCCGGAATAGCCCGGGCGCGCGCGGCGCTCTACTGTCGCAACGCGCGGCGACGACGGTCGCGATCGAGGGCCGAGCGACGGCCCGATCGACGACGCACCGCCGCAGGGAGAGAGTCATGCGTCACCGGTCCATCGCCTCGTTCACTGCATCGATCATCACCGCCGCCGGCCTCACCGTCGGCGCCGCCGGCTTCGCGCCCGCCGCGCTCGCCCAGCCGGCCGCCGCCGCCGCCGCCGCCGCGTCCGCCGAGGTCAAGGCCGCCAAGGGCGTCGAGAAGCGCGAGCCCGTCGAGCCCGGCGACACGTTCGCCGCCGGCACCAAGGTCTGGGTCTGGTCGCGCATCGCGGGCGCCAACGGCACCACCGTCAAGCACGTCTGGAAGAAGGACGACAAGGTCGTCTGGACGGCGACGCTCAAGGTCGGCTCGGTCAAGTGGACCACCAGCTCGCGCCACCAGTGCAACGCCGGCGCGTGGTCGGTCGACGTCGTCGGCGAGGACGGCACCACGCTCGGCACGACGACGTTCACCGTGCAGTGACCCGGGGGTGACGCGGGGCGCCGCCGCCGGCGCGGACGGGCTATGGTGCGGCCGTGGAGCCGCTCGCCCTCCAGGCGCTGACGCCGGCCGCGCTCGCCGCGCGGGTCGAGGGCGTGACGCTCGCCGAGGCGAGGAAGCTGGTCGCGATGGTCCACCGCGGCGAGCCGGTCCGCGCGACCAGCGCGGTGCGCCGCAGCGCCGCCGACGCGGTCGCCGCCGCCGGCCACGTGCCGGCGCTCGCCGTGCGCGCGCGCCAGGCCAGCGCGATTGATCCGTTCGAGAAGCTGGTGCTCGTCACCGGCGACGGCCACGCGATCGAGACGGTGCGCATCCCGCTCGAGCGGGCGGGCCGGTTCACCGCGTGCGTCAGCTCGCAGGTCGGCTGCGCGCTCGCGTGCGCGTTCTGCGCGACCGGCCGCCTGGGGCTGACGCGCAACCTCGAGGTCTGGGAGATCGTCGAGCAGGTGCGCCACGTGCGGGCGACCCTGCCGGCGGGCGCGCGCGTGCACGGCGTCGTCTTCCAGGGCATGGGCGAGCCGATGGCGAACCTCGACCGCGTGCTCGCCGCGATCGAGGTGCTGAGCGATCCGTGCGCGCAGGGGATCGACGCCCGCGCGATCACCGTCTGCACGTCGGGCAACCCGGCCGGCATCCGCCGACTGGCGCGCGAGGCGCCGCGCGTGCGGCTCGGCGTGTCGATCGCGTCCGTCGTGCCGTCGGTGCGGCGGTCGCTGATGCCGGTCGATCGCGCCCACCCGCTCGACGAGGTGCTGGCGGCCGCCGCCGAGCACGCGCGCGCGACCGGCCTGTCGCCGATGTGGGCCGTGACCTTGCTCGCCGGTGTCAACGACGACGCCGGCGCGGCGCGCGCGCTCGCCGCCCGCGCGCACGCGTTCGCCGGCGAGACCGGCGTGCGGCCGCGGCTGTCGATCATCGCCTACAACCCGATCGGTCCCGGCGATCCGTTCGCGCGCGCGTCGGCGGCGGCGACCGACGCCTTCCGCGCGGTGCTCGCCGACCACGGGCTCGCCAGCCACCGGCGCTACTCCGGCGGCGCCGACATCGCGGCCGCCTGTGGCCAGCTCGCGGCCCGCTGAGGCGGCTCCACGGCAGGGTCGCGTGGCGGCGCCGCATCATTTGCGTGACAGCACGGTGACGGCGCGGCACGATGGGGCCCGATGAGCCGTGACTCCGAGGGACCGTCGATCTGGTGGTGGGCCTTCGGTTACTTCGCCTGCTACGTGCCGTACACGACGCTGACCAAGCTGCTGTCGCACGTCGACGGCAGCACCGGCCGCACGCTGATCGACACCGGCGGCACGCCGGTCGGCGGCCTCGAGATCCTGCCGCCGACGGTGATGGCGTCGGTGGTGACGATGGTGCTGTTCCTCGTCGGCACCGGCTGGTGGCGTCACGCCGGCCGCAAGACGATCGCCGGGGTGTCGGTGCCGGTGCCGCGCGGCCTGACCGCGATCTCCGGGCTCTGCTCGTCGGGGATCATCGCGACGACCACGCTCGCGTACACGTTCGGCGCCAGCCCGCTGGTCGCCGCGCTGTTCATGAAGGGCGGCGTGCTCGTGATCGCGCCGGTCATCGATCGCATCAGCCGGCGGCGCGTGCGCTGGTTCTCGTGGACGGCGCTGGCGCTCGCGCTGGCGTCGCTGGCGGTCGCGTCGGGCGGCGGCAAGCTCGGCCTGACCGCGGTCCTCCTCGCCGACCTCGCGGTCTACCTGACCAGCTACTTCGTGCGGCTCACGCTCATGAGCAGCCGGGCGAAGAGCGCCGACACCGCCACCAACCTGCGCTACTTCGTCGAGGAGCTGATGGTGTCGACGCCCGCGCTCGTCGCGATGCTCGGCCTCGGCGCGCTGGCGCTCGGCGGCAAGGAGGGCGCCGAGCTGCGGGCCGGCTTCACGACCTTCTTCGAGCGGCCGGTGGTGCTGCACGCGATCGCGATCGGCGTGCTGTCGCAGGGCACCGGCATCTTCGGCGGCCTCACCTTCCTCGACAAGCGCGAGAACACCTTCTGCGTGCCGGTCAACCGCGCGTCGAGCGTGCTCGCGGTGCTGGTGGCGTCGCTCTACATGTCGGCGGTCTACGCGACGTACCCGAGCGTGGCGCGCACCGAGCTGGAGGGGGCGGCGCTCATCATCGCCGCGATCGGCTTCCTGACGATCCCGCCGGCGCTCGCGAAGCGGCGGGCGGCGCGGAC
>DASZXE010000302.1:0-10917 GCA_035546475.1 Kofleriaceae bacterium | reverse complement strand
CCCCGCCCGCTCCCGCTCCGGCTCCCGAGCCGGTCGCCGCCGCGCCGGCGCCCGCTCCGGCTCCCGAGCCGGTCGCCGCTGCGCCTGCGCCTGCGTCTGCCCCGGCCGCTGCTCCGGCCCCCGCGCCGGCCGCCGCCAGCGAGGAGGACCCCGAGCTCGAGGCCGCCATGGCCGCCGCCCGCGGCGCCGACAGCGTCGCCGCCTGGAAGGACGTCATCGCGAAGCACGCGAACAAGACGGCCCCGCGCCGCGAGCTCGCGCGCGTGCTGCGCGCCGCCGGCACCTGGCAGCCGCTCGTCGACGCGCTCAAGGACGAGGACAAGGTCGCCTCGACGCCGGCCGAGAAGGCCGCCGTCCAGCGCGACCTCGCGTTCGCCTACGGCAAGCTCAACAACGACAACCAGACGATGGCCGCGTGGGCGGCGTCGCTCCACCACGAGCCGAACGCCGAGGCGTACGACGCGCTCGCCGCGATCTACGACAGCAAGAAGCGCTGGCCGGACCTGGTCAAGCTGCTCTCGGACCGCGCCGACAAGCTCGCCACCGGCGGCGACAGGGCCGCGCTCTACCTGCAGATCGCCAACCTCTACCTCGAGCGGTTCTCGAACCAGGCCGAGGCGATCAAGGCGTTCGAGCGGGTCCTCGAGCTCGACCCCGACAACGCGCAGGCGATCGAGCACCTGCTCGCCGTCTACGAGAAGCGCCGCGACTGGGAGAAGCTGATCAAGCTCAAGGAGAACGAGATCGCTCGCTCGCCGGAGAGCAAGAAGGCCGAGCTGACGATCGAGGTCGCCCGCATGGCGGCCAGCAAGGTCAAGAAGCCCGAGGTCTGCACGTACTGGTGGGAGAAGGTCATCGCCGTCGAGCCGACGCACGACGAGGCGCTGACCGAGCTGTCGAAGCTGTACGAGCGCAACAAGGACTGGGCGAAGCTGGCCGACATCGCGTCGCGCCAGGCCGACAGCGCGCCCGACGACAAGACGCGGATCGACGCGCTCCAGCGGCTCGGCCTCCTCTACACGGAGAAGCTCGAGGACTCGGGCAAGGCGATCGACGCGTGGCAGCGCCTGCTCGCCGTCGACAAGGAGAACCGGCGCGCGCAGGACGCCCTCAAGAAGCTCTACATCACCGAGGCGCGCTGGGCGGACCTCGAGGACTTCTACCGGACCCGCGGCAAGATCGACGAGTACGTCCGCGTGCTCGAGCGCGAGGTCGAGGTCGGCCCCGAGCAGCACCGGCTCACGCTGGCGAGCCGCATCGCCGAGCTGTACCGCGACGAGCTGGCCAAGCCGGACCGCGCGATGCGCGCCTTCGAGAAGGTGCTCTCGCTCGACCCGACCAACCTGGCCGCCGCCGAGGCGCTGATCCCGCTCTACGAGGCGGGCCGCGACCCGAAGAAGCTGGCTGGCGTCTACGAGATCCAGCTCGACGCGACGACCGATCCGGCGCTGCGCCAGGAGCGGCTCAAGCGGCTGGCGGAGTTCCACGAGGAGAAGCTGCGCGACAAGGGCGCGGCGTTCGGCTGGTGGCTGAAGGCCCACGCCGAGGATCACCAGGCGGAGTGGATCCGCACCGAGCTCGAGCGGCTGGCCAAGGAGACCGGCGCGTGGAACGAGCTGGTCGACGCCTACGGCGCCTCGCTCGCGAAGTTCGGGGTCGCCGGCGGCCCGGGCAGCGGCGCGGGCGCCGCCGGTGGCGGCGATCGCCACGACGCGCTGCCGCTCCTGTCGGTGATGGCCGGCGCGCTCGAGCGCGAGCTCGCGCAGCACGACCGCGCCCTCGAGCTGAACCGCCAGATCATCGAGATCGATCCGGCCAACCAGGAGGCGCTCGACGCGCTCGAGCGCCTCTACCTCGGCAAGGGCCAGTTCCAGGCGCTGCTCGACATCTACGAGAAGAAGCTCGAGCTGTCGTCGGACGTCGATCAGCGGATCGACATCCAGGCCAAGATCGGCCAGCTCTACGAGGACGAGGTCAAGGACGACCAGAAGGCGGTCGCCGCCTACCAGGGCATCCTCGACGCCGTCGGCGACGATCCGCGCGCGCTCCGCTCGCTCGATCGCGTCTACCTGCGCAACCAGCAGTGGAAGGAGCTGGCCGACATCCTGTCGCGCCAGATCACGATCGTCGGCCCCGACGAGGACAAGGCCGGCCACGTCGAGCTGAAGTTCCGGCTCGCGCAGCTCCGCGAGCAGCACCTGGGCGACGTCCCCGGCGCGATCGACATCTACCGCGACATCCTCGAGCTCGAGCCCGGCCACGCCGGCGCCCGCGCGCGCCTGGAGGCGCGGCTCGACGACGCCGGGCAGAACGATCCATTCCGGCTGACCGCTGCCTCGATCCTCGAGCCGATCTACGAGCAGCTCGGCGCGTGGCGCCCGCTCGTCGGCGTCCACGAGATCCAGGTGGCGGCCACCGCGGGCGACGAGCTGCGGCGGGTCTCGCTGCTGCTCCGCATCGGCGAGCTGGAGAAGACCAAGCTCGGCGACCACGAGCGCGCGTTCGCGGCGTACGCCCGCGCGTTCCAGGAGGACGCCGGCGTCGAGACGGCGCGCAAGGAGCTGGAGGAGCTGGCCGACCTGGTGAAGGACGGCTGGCCGCGCCTGGTCGGGCTCTACGAGTCCGCGCTGGCGAAGCCGGAGCTCGAGCCGTCGCTCGCCCACGAGCTGGCGACCAAGGTCGCCCGCGCCAGCGAGGACCGGCTCAACCAGACCGACAAGGCGGTCTTCTTCTTCCGGCGCGCGCTGGCGATCGTCCACGACGATCCCGACGCGCTGGCCGCGCTCGAGGCGATCTTCGCCCGCGACGAGAAGTACGGCGACCTGCTCGACGTCTATCGCAAGAAGGCCGAGATCGTCGACGATCCGGCCCAGCGGCTGCCGATCCTGTTCCGCATCGCCTCGATCCACGAGGAGATGCTGAACCAGCCGGCCGACGCCATCCGCGCGTACAACGAGATCCTCTCGCAGGACGCCGACAACGTGGCGGCCCTGCGCGCGCTCGACCGGCTCTACGTCGGCGGCCAGCACTGGCAGGACCTCGGCGACAACCTCGGCCGCCAGCTCGTGCTGGCGCAGACCGACGGCGAGCGGGTCGAGCTGCTGGTCCGGCTCGCCGATCTGCGCGAGACCCACCTGCGCGAGACGGCGCAGGCGATCGACACCTACCGGCAGGTGCTCGAGCTCGACGCGACCAACGAGCCGGCGACGAAGGCGCTCGAGCGCCTCATCAAGAACGCCGAGCACGAGCTGTCGATCGCGACGATCCTCGAGCCGATCTACCAGGCGAGCGGCGACTGGCAGAAGCAGATCGGCGTCCACGAGATCCAGGCGCGCCACGCCTACGATCCGGTCGCCAAGAACGAGCTGCTCCACCGCATCGCCGAGCTGCACGAGCTCGGCGGCGGCGACCTCGGCCACGCGTTCGAGACCTACGCCCGCGCGCTGCGCGACGATCCGCGCAACGAGTCGACCCAGCAGCAGCTCGAGCGGCTCGCCCGCGCGCAGGATCGCTGGAAGGACCTGGTCGGCCTCTACGACACGGTCGCCAGCGCCTCGCCCGACGAGGATCTGAAGGTCGCGCTGCTGTTCAAGCAGGCGCAGCTCCACGAGCTGCAGCTCGGCGACGACCCGGCCGCGGTCACCACCTACGAGCGCGTGCTCGCGGTGGCGCCCGGCTCGGTCGAGGCGGCGACCGCGATCCAGGCGATCCACGAGCGCAACGGCGACGGGCCGGCGCTGGTGAAGGCGCTCAAGCGCAAGAGCGACATCCTGCTCGACCTCGGCGAGCGCAAGAAGCTGCTCTACCGGGCCGCCCAGCTCGAGGAGGAGACCCTCGCCGACCACGACGCGGCGGTGGCGACCTACCGGCAGGTGCTGTCGATCGACGACACCGACATGCACGCGATGGACGCCCTCGAGCGGCTGTACGTGCGCCTCGAGCGGTGGGAGCCGCTGAAGGACGTCTACGCCAAGAAGGCCGACCTCGCCGACAACCCCGGCGAGAAGAAGCGGATGCTGTACGTGCTCGGCCAGGTCTACGACCGCGAGCTGAAGGACGTCGGCAAGGCGATCGAGACGTACCAGGCGATCCTCGACCTCGACGCCGACGAGCTGCCCGCGATCCAGGCGCTCGACCGGCTGCTCGGCCAGGCCGAGCGCTGGTACGACCTGCTCGGCAACCTCGAGCGGCAGGTCGAGCTGGCCGGCGAGACCGCCGAGCTGGTCGCGCTGAAGTACCGGATCGGCCAGCTCTGGCAGCTCCGGCTCGGCGACCAGACCCGCGCGATCGAGAGCTACCGCGAGGCGCTGTCGATGGAGCCGGCGCACGCGGAGACGCTGGCCGCCCTCGACGAGCTGGTCCACCGCAAGGACGGCGAGCCGGTGCTCGCCGCCCGCGTGCTCGAGCCGATCTACGAGGCGACCGGCGAGTTCGCCAAGCTGGTCGACGTCACCGAGGTGATCGTCGCCCACACCGAGGACGCGCTGGCCCGCGTCGACCTGCTGCACCGGATCGCCGCGATCCAGGAGCAGCGGCTCACCGATCCGAAGGCCGCGTTCGCCGCCCTGGCGCGCGCGCTCAAGGACGATCCGGGCAACGAGATCACGCTCGGCCACCTCGAGCGGTTCGCCGAGATCACCGGCCAGTGGGCCGAGCTGGCGGCGCTCTACACCGCCGAGTCGGAGAAGTCGCTCGACGTCCCGCGCCAGGTCGATCTGCTGGCGCGCCTGGCCCGCGTCTACGAGGTCGACCTCGACAACGTCGACGCGGCGATCGCCACCTACCGGCGCATCCTCGACGTCGAGACCGACAACAAGCCGGCCGTGCTCGCCCTCGACCGCCTCTACACCGCGACCCAGCGGTGGGCGGCGCTCGCCGAGATCCTGCGCCGCGAGATCCGGCTGGCGGACGCCGACGAGGAGATCGTCGCGCTGCAGTTCCGCCTCGGCCAGACGCTCGAGCAGCCGCTCGACGACAAGCGGGGCGCGATCGACGTCTACCGCGAGATCCTCACGACCCAGCCGAGCCACGCGCCGACGCTCGAGGCGCTCGAGCAGCTCTTCCTCGACGGTCACCAGCAGGCCGAGATCGCCGCGATCCTCGAGCCGCTGTACGAGACGGCCGGCGAGTTCGAGAAGCTGCACCGCATCTACGAGGTACAGCTCGGCAACCTGAAGGCGCCGGCCGACCGCCAGGCCATGCAGGTCCGGCTGGCCGAGCTGGCCGAGCTGCGGCTCATGGACCCGCAGCGCGCGTTCGGCTGGTGGGGCCAGGCCGCCACCGAGGACCCGCGCAGCGAGCGGGCGATCGAGGAGTCGGAGCGGCTCGCCCGCGAGACCGCGGCGTGGGACCAGCTCGTCGGCGTCTACCACCAGACCCTCGAGCGCCACCAGGACAAGGAGATCCAGCGGCAGACGCTGCTGCGGCTCGCGCGCGTGCACGAGCACGAGCAGCGCGATGCCCACTCCGCCGTCGAGACCCACCTGCGCGTGCTGCAGCTCGAGCCGCGCGAGCCCGAGGCGCTCGCCGCCCTCGACCGCCTCTACCTGGGCGCCGGGATGTACGACGAGCTGGTCGAGGTGCTCCGCCGCCGCATCGAGGTGACGACCGACCCCGACGAGCAGATCGAGCTGCAGTTCCGCCGCGGCGCCCTGTTCGCCGACGCGCTCGGCGACCTCGACGCCGCGCTCGGCTGCTACGCGGCCGTGCTCGAGACCGAGAGCCGCAACCGCCGCGCCCTCGAGGCGCAGGAGGCGATCTACTTCCGCCGCGAGGACTGGGCCAACCTGTACGCGACGTACGAGAAGCTGATCGACGTCGCCGACGGCGACCAGGAGCTGGGCGACACCTACGCCCGGATGGCGCGCCTGTCGTCGGAGGCGCTCACCGACGACACCCGCGCCGCCGACCTGTGGGGCCGGGTGCTCGACATCCGCGGCGAGGACCCGCAGGCGCTGTCGGCGCTGGCCGACCTGCAGGTGCGCGGCCAGAAGTGGGACGAGCTGGTCGAGACGATCGAGCGGCAGGTCCGGGTCGCGCAGAGCGACGGCGAGCAGATCGCGCTCTACAAGCGGCTCGGCCGGGTGTGGAGCGAGAAGCTCGGCCGCGAGCGCTCGGCGCTCGACGCCTGGATGGCGGCCGACCGCCTCGACGAGAACGACCTCGAGACGCTGCGCGCGCTCGCCGATCTCTACCGCTCGACCCAGAGCTGGGACGAGCTGTCGGAGACGATCCGCCGCATCATCGAGGTCGGCCAGCGCGGCGATCGATCCGGGGCGAAGATCGACGAGGACCACGTCATCGAGCTGTACAGCGAGCTCGGCCGGCTCGAGGGCGACGTCCTCGGCCGCGTCGACGCCTCGGTCGAGGCGTGGCGCTCGGTCGTCGCGATCGACGCCGGCAACTTCAAGGCGCTCGGCGCCCTCGAGCAGCTCTTCACCCGCGAGGCCCGCTGGGAGGAGGCGATCGAGGTCCTCGAGAAGCGCGCGCTCGTCCTCGAGGACCAGGCCGCCAAGATCGAGACCCTCCTGCAGGCGGCCGCCACCTGGGAGGAGAAGGTCGAGGACCTCGACAAGGCGGCCGCGGTGTACGAGCGCGTCCGCGCGATCGACAACACCAACCCGACCGCGTCGGACCGCCTCGAGGCGATCTACCGCCAGCAGTACAAGTGGCAGGAGCTGAACGACATCCTGCTCGAGCGCGCCGGCCTCAAGGCGGACGTGGCCGAGCAGATCTCGCTGCTCAACCAGGTCGCCAAGATCTACGAGACCGAGCTCGGCGACCAGGACTCGGCGTACGTCGTCCTCGAGGACGCGTTCAAGCGCGACTTCTCCCACGAGGGGACCGCGCGCGAGCTCGAGCGGCTGGCGACGGCCACCAACCGGTGGCAGGAGCTGCTCGGCGAGTACACGAACCAGGTCCGCGAGCTGGAGTCGACCAACCGGGCGCAGGCCGCCGACCTCTGGGTCAAGATCGGCCGCTGGTACGGCCAGCACCTGGCGCACATCGAGTACGCGCAGCACTCGGTGCAGCAGGCGCTGCGCATCGAGCCGACCCACGCCGGCGCGCTCGGCCTCCTGGCCGAGCTGCAGCGGCGCGCGGGCTCGTGGACCGAGCTGGTCGCGACCCTGCAGCGGCAGGCGGCGTCGGAGTCGTCACCCCAGCGGCGCGCCGAGGTGAACCTCGCGCTCGGCGAGCTGCTCGAGACGCAGATGATGGACCAGGGCCAGGCGATCGCCGCCTACCAGGCGGCGCTGGCCTCGGACCCGTCGTCGTTGCCGGTCTTGACCGCGCTCGACCGGCTCTACCGCTTCCACCAGATGTGGGAGCCGCTCATCGACGTGCTCGCCAAGCGGGCGGCGCTCGAGCAGGACGAGCGCGATGTCGTCAAGCTGAAGCTCGAGATCGGCTCGATCTGGGACCAGCGCCGGGGCGACCCGGGGCGGGCGATCGCGGCCTACCAGAGCGTGCTCGAGATCGACCCCGGCAACCTGCCGGCGCTGCGCGCCCTCGAGCAGCTCTACGAGAAGACCGACCAGCCGGAGAAGTACCTCGAGGTCCTCGAGGCGCAGCTCGACGTGTCGCCGTCGGACGCCGAGCGGATCTCGCTCTACCAGCGGATGGCGCAGGCGTGGGAGGAGCGCTTCCACAAGCTCGACCGCGCCGCCGAGTGCCTGGAGAAGATCGTCGCCCTCGACGGCCGCAACTACGCGGCCTACCGCGAGCTGGCGCGCATCTACTACCAGGCCGGCCGCTGGGAGGCGCTGGTCGAGACCTACCGCAACCACATCCTCAACACGACGGACGTGGCCACGCGGGTGGACCTCTACTGCGCGATGGGCGCGGTCTACGAGAACCAGCTCCAGGATCTCGATCGCGCGATCGAGGCGTACACCGACGTCCTCGGCTTCGACGCCGACGAGCCGCGGGCGCTCGACGCCCTCGGCCGCCTGTACGAGAAGATCAACGAGTGGGACCGCGCCATCGACGCGATGACGCGGCTCGTCCAGCTCGTCGAGGACGGCAAGAAGGAGGTCGACCTCTACTACCGGATCGGCCGCATCCAGTACGGCCAGCTCGGTGACGCCGTCGAGGCGGAGGCGAACTTCCTCCGCGGCCTGGCGGTCGAGCCCGGCCACGTGCCGACGATGGAGGCGCTGACGCGGCTCTACGCGGACCGCGGCGACTGGCAGAAGGCCGCCCAGCTCATGGTGCGCGCCGAGGCGTACACGGCGGTCGTCCTCGACAAGGTGCGGCTCCTCAACGAGGCGGCGAAGATCTACCAGGAGCGCCTGCACGATCCGGAGCAGGCGAAGGCGCTCTACGCCGCGGTCATCGCGCTCGACCCCGAGCACGTCGAGGCGGCGCGGCCGCTCGCCGAGCTCTACTTCCAGAACCGCGAGTGGGCGCCGCTGCAGCCGGTGATCGAGATGCTGGTGCGCAAGATGCAGCACCACCGGCCGGACCCGCGCGCGCTCAACGAGCTGTACTACCGGGCGGCGCGCACCGCCGACGAGCTCGGCGACCTGCCGCGCGCGCAGCGGCACTACGAGGCCGCCTACAACATCGACTCGACCTACCTGCCGACCCTGACCGGCCGCGCCGACCTGCTCTACAAGATGAGCGACTGGGACGGGGCCGGGAAGATCTACCAGACGATCCTGGTCCAGCACCGGGACAGCCAGCCCGAGGCGGAGGTGGTGCGCATCTACCACCGGCTCGGCATGGTTCGCCAGCAACTGAACGAGCGCAAGAAGGCGCTCAACATGTTCGAGAAGGCGCTGGAGATCGATCCGACGCACCGGGCGACGCTCGAGGCGGTGGTCGAGCTGCAGACGCAACAGGGCGACTGGGAGGCGGTCATCCAGGCCAAGCGCGGCCTGATGGCGACCGCCAGCGCGAAGGACAAGGTCGCGCTGCTCGACCAGATCGGCGGCATCTACCAGGCGCAGCTCAAGAACACGCCGAAGGCGATCGCGGCCTACGTCGAGGCGCTCGAGCTCGCGCGCGACGACCACGGCCTCATGCAGAAGCTGCTCGACCTCTACACGGAGAGCAAGCAGTGGCGGAAGGTGGTCGAGACCATCGAGCGCTTCACGGAGCTCGAGGCCGACCCGGTCCGCAAGGGCATGTACTTCCTCGCCGCCGGCACGATCACGCGCGACGAGCTGAAGGGCATCGACGAGGCGATCGACTTCTACGGCCGGTCGCTCGACAGCTTCTTCTCGGAGCCGAACCGGCTGCGCAAGGAGTCGCTGCCCCGCGCGCTGAAGGCGTTCCAGGACATCGACAAGCTGCTGACGGCGAAGAAGGACTGGAAGGCGCAGGAGCGCGCGTACCGGGCGATGATCAAGCGGCTGCCGGAGCAGGACCCGGGGCCGGAGAACATGTTCCTCAACCTGCGGGTGCAGCTCCTGCACGCGCTCGGCGAGATCTACCGGTCGCGGCTCGGGCACTTCCAGAGCGCGATCGCCGCGTTCGAGACCGCGCAGAGCCTGGAGCCGGCCAACAAGGACCGGTCGGAGATCCTGGCCGAGCTGTACGTCCGCGTCGGCGGCGACTACGCCGACAAGGCGGTCGCGCTGCACATGAAGATGCTGCGCGAGGAGCCGTTCAAGTACGACTCGTACACGGCGCTGTACGGCATCTACAAGGACGCCCACCAGTACGACAAGACCTGGTGCATGTGCGCGGCGCTCGCGTTCCTCAAGAAGGCGAACCCCGAGCAGCTCCAGTTCTACGAGCAGTACAAGCCGCGCGGCCTGGTCAAGGCGAAGAGCGTGATGGCGCCCGACTCGTGGGCGAAGCTGGTCCACCCCGACGAGAACCGCTACATCAGCGCGATCTTCGGGGCGGTGTGGAGCGGCGTGGCCGCGTTCAAGGCCTACCCGCACAAGGACCTGGGCATCAAGCGGAAGGACAAGCGGCAGCTCGCCACCGACCAGTTGATGTTCTCGAAGCTGTTCTACTACGTCGCCCAGGTGCTCGCGGTGACGGTGCCGGAGGTGTTCCTCATCGAGGACGGCAAGCCGGCGGACATCCAGCTCGCGAACTTCATCGACAAGACCGAGCTGTGCCCGGCGTTCGTCGTGCGGCAGAACCTGCTGCAGGGCAAGACCGAGCGCGAGGTCGCGTTCCTGTCGGCGCGGCGGCTGGTGTTCATGCGGCCGGAGTACTACCTGAAGCTGCTCCTGCCGACGAACACGGAGCTGAAGGTGGCGCTGCTCGCGGCGATCTCGCTCGTGCGGCCGGACTTCCCGATCACGGCCGACGTGGCGCAGCTCGTGGCGCAGTACAAGCCGGAGATCCAGCGGCGGCTGAACCCGGCGGTGTTCGAGCAGCTCGGCCTGGTGGTGAACCGGTTCATCCAGAACGCCCCGCAGGTGGACCTGGCGCGCTGGGGCCACGCGGTCGACGCCACGTCGCACCGCGCCGGCTTCGTCGTGTGCGGCGACCTCGAGGTGGCGGCCCGGATGATCCAGGGCGAGCCGGTGACGGTCGGCGGCCCGCAGGCGAAGGACAAGATCAAGGACCTCGTCCTGTACTCCATCAGCGAGGAGTACTTCGGCGTCCGCCAGCAGATGGGCCTCGTCATCGGCTGACCGCCCCGCCGCCGTCTGCCTCTGCCGGCGGCGGCCGGTCTTCCGGCCCGCGGTCTGCCTCTGGCGCGGCGGCCGGTCTTCCGGCCCCGCCGCCTGCGTCTGCTGCGGCGGCCGGTCTTCCGGCTCCGGCGCCGTCTGGCTCTGCCGCGGCGGCCGGTCTTCCGGCCCCGCCGCGCTCCGCCCCCGCGGCGGCCGGTCCTCCGGCCCCGCCGCGCGCTCCGCCCCATTCTCGATCGGCTGGCGTGACGACGTCGGGGGACTCGCCATCGGCGTACCGCGCGGCGCCGTGGCGCCCGCGCGGCGCCGTGGCGGAGAG
>DASZXE010000301.1:0-3761 GCA_035546475.1 Kofleriaceae bacterium | reverse complement strand
TGCGCGACGTCGACCTCGACGTCGCCGCCGGCGAGCTCGTCGGCGTCGCCGGCGTCGAGGGCAACGGCCAGCGCGAGCTCGCCCTCGCGCTCGCCGGCCTCGCGCCGCCGACCGCCGGCACGATCGAGCTCGACGGCGTGAACCTCGCGCGCGCGACGGTCGCCGCGCGCCGCGCCGCCGGCCTCGCCCACGTGCCGGAGGATCGCCACCGCCACGGCCTCGTGCTCGAGGCGTCGGTCGCCGACAACGGCGCCGTCGGCCGGCTCGCCGAGCTGCGCCGCGGCTGGCTCGTCGATCGCCGCGCGCGCGACCTGCTCGCCGGCCGGTTGATCGACCAGCTCGACGTGCGGCCGGCGAACCCGGCCCTGCCGGCGCGCGCGCTGTCGGGCGGCAACCAGCAGAAGCTCGTCGTCGCCCGCGAGCTCGATCGGCCGGGCGTCCGCCTCGTCCTCGCCGCGCAGCCGACCCGCGGCGTCGATCTGGCGGCGGTGGCGCGCATCCACGCGCGGCTCCTGGCCGCCGCCGACGCCGGCGCCGGCGTGCTCGTCATCTCCGCCGATCTCGACGAGCTGCTCGTCCTCTGCGATCGCATCGTCGTCCTGCACCGCGGCCGGCTCGCCGGCGAGGTGGCCGGCGACGAGCTCGCCGCCGCCGACGTCCGCGTGCGCCTCGGCGGCTGGATGGTCGGCGCCCGCGCGCAGGCGCAGCCGGAGGCGTCGTGAGCGCGCGCGCGAGCGTCTCCTGGAAGGCCGAGCTCGAGGCCGCGGCCGTCGCGCTGCTGGTCGCGCTCGCGGTGGGCAGCCTGCTCATCATCGTCGACCGCGCGTCGCCGTGGGTCGTCTGGCGCGCGCTCTTCGCGCGCAGCCTCGGCAGCACGTACGGCCTCGGCTCCGTGCTCTTCCGGGCGACGGCCCTCGCGCTGCTCGGCCTCGCGGTCGCGGTCCCGCGCGCCGCCGGCCTCTTCAACATCGGCGGCGAGGGCCAGATGATCACCGGCGCGCTCCTCTGCGCGATCGTCGCCGCCGCGATCCCCGCGGGGACGCCCGCGCTGATCGCGCTCCCGCTCGCGCTCGCCGTCGCCGCGGCCGCCGGTGGCGCGATCGGCGCCGCGACCGGCGCGCTGCGCGCCTACCGCGGCGCGCACGAGGTCATCGTCGGCATCTGCCTCAACGCCGTCATCACCGGCGTCGCCCTCTGGGTCGGCAACCGCTGGCTGTTCGTCGGCGAGACGACGCGCACCGCCGAGATCGTCCCCGGCGCGCGTCTGCCCGGCCTCGGCCTCGGCGCGTCGAACGCGAGCGCGTCGCTCTTCCTCGCGCTCGCCGCCGTGGTCGCGACGTCGTGGGTCCTGTCACGCACCACCACCGGCCTGCGCTGGCGCATGGTCGGCGCCGGCCCCGACGCGGCCGCCGCCAGCGGCGTCGACGTCGCCCGCGCGCGGCTCACCGCGATGACCGCCGCCGGCGCGCTCGCCGGGCTCGCCGGCGCCCACTTCGTCCTCGGCTACAAGCACGCGTACGAGGAGGGCCTCGGCCGCAACCAGGGCTTCCTCGGCATCGCGGTCGCGCTGCTCGCCGCCGGCCGGCCGGCCGCGGTCGGCGTGTCGGCGCTCGTCTTCGGCCTCCTCGCCCACGGCGGCCTCGAGGTCGGTAGCCTGGTGCCGAAGGAGCTCGTCGACGTGCTGCAGGCCTCGGTCGTCCTCGTCGCCGCCGCGACCGCGACCGGCTGGGGGCGCCGCCGATGAACGAGCTCGTCGCCTCGATCTTCGCGTTCACCTTCCTCACCCAGGTCGTGCGCATCACGGTGCCGTACCTGCTGGCGGCGCTCGGCGGCGCCATCACCGAGCGCAGCGGCACCGTCGACCTCGCGCTCGAGGGGAAGCTCCTGTGGGGCGCGTTCGCGGCGGCGGTCTTCGCGCGCGCGGCCGACTCGGTCGCGGTCGGCATCGTCGCCGCGATGGCGGCCGGCGCCGCGGTCGGCGCGGTGCAGGCGCTGTGGACCGTCGAGCTGCGCGCCGATCAGGTCGTCACCGGCGTCGCGCTCAACCTGGCCGCCTACGGCCTGTCGCGCTACCTGCTGCAGCTCCTCTACGGCCAGGGCTCGAACTCGCCGAAGTGCCCGGGCCTGCCGTCGGTGTGGACGAACCCGATCGTGATCGCGGCGCTCGCCGTCACCGTGCTCGTCATCGCCGGGGTCGCGATGACCCGCCTCGGCCTGCGCGTCCGCGCCGCCGGCGAGCGTCCCGACGCGGTCGCCGCCGCCGGCGTCAGCGTGGCGCGCACGCGGTGGGCCGCGGCGCTGCTCGGCGGCGCGGTGGCCGGCCTCGGCGGCGCGCAGCTCTCGCTGCCGGTCAACGGCTTCGTCGCCGAGATGTCGAGCGGGCGCGGCTACGTCGCCCTCGCCGCCGTCATCATGGGCGGCTGGCGGCCGGCGGTGGTCGCCGCGGTCTGCGTCGGCTTCGGCGCCGCCGAGGCGTTGCAGGTGCAGTTGCAGACGAGCGGCCTCGGCGTGCCGACCGAGCTGGTCCGCCCGCTGCCGTTCGTGCTCGCGCTCGTCTTGCTCGCGGTCGGACGCGGCCGCGGCCACGTGCCGTCGGCGCTCGGCCGCAGCGAGCCGTGACCCGGTGTGACCGCGGGCGCGCCCGCACCGAAGTTGCAGCGCCGCCGCGCGGCCGCCGGTGTACGCTGCGAGCGATGATGCGCGCCCGCCGCTCCGCGCCCGCGATGCTCGCCGCCGCCGCGCTCGCGCTCGCGGCCTGCGCCCGCGCCACCTACGTCGCGCCCGACGCGTCCTCCGACGACGTCGACGCCGCGCAGGCGATCGACGCCCGCGAGCTCGACGCGCCGCCCGACGCGCCCGGCTCGCAGTGCTCGCAGCAGCCGTGCTCGATCCTGCCCCAGTGCGGCTGCGACTCGCCGGCCGCGCCGGTCTGCGACCTCGACTTCCAGAACCCGAACGACGGCGCCACCCGGTGCCGCGCCGACAACTTCCACGGCACCGAGACGACGACCTGCACGATGACCACCACGTGCGCCGCCGAGCACGTCTGCGTCGGCCGCTGCCGCCGCTACTGCAACACCGACAACGACTGCGCCGGCGACGGCGCGCTCTGCATCATCCACCTGACCGTCGGCAACCCGCCGATGAACATCCCCGGCGTGACGACCTGCACGACCTCGTGCACGCCGAGCCAGCCGGCCAACGCGACCTGCCCGGCGGGCTGGGGCTGCCACATCTACCGCGAGAGCGGCGGCGCGATGCGCTACCTCACCGACTGCGACGCGCCGCCCGCGAGCGGCGGCACCGCCGGCGCCGCGTGCGCCAGCAACGGAGACTGCGCGCCCGGCCTCGACTGCGTGACCGTCAATGGCGGCGCCAACCAGTGCCGCCCGACCTGCCTCTGCCTCGGCGGCAACTGCGCGACCGGTTCGTGCCCGGCCGGCACCGGGAGCTGCGGCGACTACACGACGCCGGTCATCATCGGCGGCTCGAGGTACGGCGCGTGTCTCTAGCGTCACGCGCGCCCCGTGGGCGCGGCCTCAGTTTTCCGCGATCCCGCGGCGGCGGGGGCCTGGGATTGTGACCGCAGCCGCGGTGCGACGCCCGCGATCCCGAGGAGTTGGGCGTGGCACGGCGGCTGCTAATCCTCCGGGCGTGAAGCGGTGGCTGCTGTCCCTCGTGCTCGCGCTCGGTGCCGTCGGCGCCGGGCTGGGCACCGGTGTGGCCGCCGCCGACCGCCGGCTCGACGCCGCCGGCCACGC
>DASZXE010000300.1:0-10151 GCA_035546475.1 Kofleriaceae bacterium | reverse complement strand
CGCCCGCGCGCTGGCGGTCGATGCCGGCGCGCGCTGGCCGTCGGTCGACGCGCTGGTGACGACGCTCGAGCGCACGCCGCGCCGCCGCCGGAGGATCGCGATCGCCGCCGGCGCGGGCGCGGGGCTGGCGGTCGCCGCGGTGGTCGCCGTGATCGTGCTGCGGCCGGGGCCGGATCGCTGCGCCGCCGCCGGCGCGCAGATCGACTCGGTGTGGAGCCCGGCGCGCAGCCGCGCCGTCCACGCCGGCATCACCGCCGTCGACCCGTCGCACGGCGAGGCCCGCTGGAACGCGGTCACCGACCAGCTCGATCACCAGGCGGAGGAGTGGCACGCGCAGGCGACGGCGGCGTGCCGCGCCGGCGCGAAGGTGGCCGACGACCTGCGCTCGCGCCAGCAGGGCTGCCTCGAGCGCCGGCGCACCGCGCTCGGCGCCGCGGTGGCCGAGCTCGCCGACGCCAGGTCGCCCGCGGACGTCGATCGGGCGGTGGTGGCGGTCGCGCGCCTCGCGCCGGTCGATGCCTGCGCCGCCGGGCCGGCGAACGATCCGGAGGTGCAGGCGCCCGGCGAGGCGGATCGCGCGGAGGCGGCCAGGGCGATGGCCGACGACCATCCCGACCAGGCGGAGGCGCCGCTGCACCGCGCGATCGACGCCACCGTCGACGCCTACGGCCCCGATCATCCGGAGACGGCCCGCGCGTGGCACGCGCTCGGCCTCGCGTACGAGGCGCAGGGCAAGTGGGCCGACGCGCTGCCGGCGTTCCAGAACGCGGCGACGATCCGCGCGCAGCGCACCGGCGACACGCCGGAGCTGGCGGAGACGCTGGTGGCGATGGCACCCGCGCAGCAGTCGAACGGCAAGCACGAGGACGCGCTCGCCTCGCTCGAGCACGCGGTCCGCATCCTCCGCACCGGCGGGCCGTCGGCGCGCCACGACCTCGCGCGCGCGCTGATCGCCGACGCGCAGGCGCTGGCCAGCTTCAACCGCCTCGACGACGCGCGCGCCCGCTTCGACGAGGCGATCGCGACGTACGAGGCGATGGGCGATCACGATCCGGATCGCGGCATCACGATCGTCTATCGCGGCGAGCTCGCGAGCCACCACGGCGACTGCGCCGGCGCGCTGGCCGACTTCCAGCACGCGCTCGACGTCATCACCGAGGACCTCGGCCCGGATCACCCGTACCACCTGTACGCGCTCGCCGACCTCGGCCGCTGCCTCGTCGAGCTGGGGCGGGCGGCGGAGGCGATCCCGGTGCTCGACAAGGCGGTCGCGATCCATCCCGGCGGCGGGCTCGAGAACGTGCTCGCGGTGCAGGCGCAGTTCGATCGCGGGCGCGCGCTGTACGAGAGCGGCAAGGACAAGGCCGCCGGCCTCGCGGCGGCGCGCGCCGCGCGGCGCGACATGGACACCGTGCCGGGCGCCGCGTCGCTCGCCCCCGACGCGGACCTCTGGCTCGCCCGCCATCCGCGCTGAGAACCAAAGAAGATCGGGCTCCATACCCAACCCCTCCCCCGGCAGAACGCGGCGAGGGCGCGCCGGCCGCCGGAGGTCTCCACTCGCGCGGACGGTTGGTACACGGCCGGCGATCTCCGAGGAACCGCGCAACGCGAGGTTCCGAACGGGAGCGAGCAGCGCGAGGTTCACGCCCTCGGGATCTTTGCGGCTCGGGGCACCTTTCGCGCACCTGCTCGTCTCCCGCGAGCGATCCCGGCCGACCCGTAAGCGCGGCGCGCCTACCAGTAAAGGTAGACGACGAACGAGGCCGGCACGAGCAGCCCCGCGCCGACGAACCACTTGCCGCGCCCGGCGAGCCCGCGCGCCCCCTTCATCATCGTCATGCCGGTGACGGCGAGGAACATGAGCGCGACCGCGAACAGGTCGGCGACCCAGGTCCACACGCCCTTCAGGTTGTTGAGGTGCAGCGCGTTGACCTCGAACAGCACCGCGCGGCGCGCGACCGTCTTCATGCGGCCGCGGCCGGTCGTGGTGTCGAGCCGCGCCTCCTGGCCCTGGTCGAGGAAGATGCGCAGGTCGGTCGCGCTCTCGAGGTAGTGGCCGCGCACCTGCGCCGGATCGAGGTGCAGGCGCAGGGCCGCCGCGTCGGCCTGCTCGGCGGCGGTGCCGGCCGGCAGGGCGCCGAGGTCGAACGAGCGCTCGGCGAACCGGTAGCTCGGGTTCCAGTCGGCGATGTGGTTGACGGCCAGGCCGGACAGGCCGTAGGCGAGCACGAGCGCGACCGCGACGTAGCCGACGTCGCGGTGGAGCGCGCGGAACCACCTGCGCCAGGCGTTCGCCATCCGTCGGGCCTCGCCCGGCCGCGCCGGCTCAGGGCCGATCGCGGAGGATGGCGCCGGTGCCGTCGAGGCGCACGACGGTGATCGGCGCGGTGACGCTCGCCGGATCGAACGGCTTGCCGACCTCCTCCGCCTGGTACTTCGCGTACGCGACCGAGTCCTCGAGCGAGAGGTCGTTGACCGCGACGACGCCCTCGGCCACGGCGTACTTGCCCTTGGCGTCGACGGGGAACGTCATCTCGCCGTCCTGCACCTTGAACTTCAGCTTCTCGCCGGGGGCGCTGCCGGCGAGGTCCATCCAGCAGCCGCGCATCGGGCAGACGTCGACGACCATGCCCTCGACGCGCACCGGCTTGCCGGCGTACGCCTTCGGGTCGGCGAGGATGGTCGAGATCGCGGTCGCGCTCGGCAGCTTGACGCCGGCTCCGAAGGTCTGGCCGCCCGCCGCCGCGGCGGACGCGGTCGCGCCGACGGCGTTCGGGTCGGCGCTCGCGCTCGGCACGCGGGCGGCGGTCTTCGGCCCCTTGTCGCAACCGGCGGTGGCGGCGACGAGGCAGGCGCAGGCGCAGGCGCAGGCGGCAGCGAACAGGCCGGTGCGGGACATCCGGCGCAGGATGCGGGCCGGCGCCGGGCTTGTCAACGGCCGCCTCGCGGCGCGGCGGCGCAACGGTTGCGCTACGGATCGAAGCGATAGCCGGAGCCGCGCACCGTCACGAAGTGGCGCGGCCGCTCGGGATCCGGCTCGAGCCGCTTGCGGAGCTGGCCGACGAAGTTGTCGACCGTGCGGGGCGAGCCGACCGTCTGGCCCCAGACGAGGTTGAGCAGCCGCTGGCGGCCGATGACCTGCTGCGGGTGGCCGACGAAGTGCCACAGCAGCTCGAACTCCAGGTGCGTCAGCTTCACCGGCAGGCCGGCGCGGGTGACCGCGCGCCGCGTGTGGTCGACGACGACGTCGGCGAAGCGCACGACCTCGCCGGTGACCGCCGGCACCGCGGCCGGCTCGGCGGCCGGCTCGGTCGGCGGTGGCGCCGCGGCCGCGCTCCGCCGCAGCACCGCGTCGATGCGGGCGAGCAGCTCGGCCAGCGCGAACGGCTTGGTCACGTAGTCGTCGGCGCCGAGCCGCAGCGCGGCGACCTTGTCGTACTCGCCGTCGCGCGCCGACAGGACGATGACCGGCACCAGGTTGTCCGCTTCCCGGACAGCCGCCAGCACGTCGAGCCCGTTCTTCTTCGGCAGGTTGATGTCGAGCAGCACGAGGTCGAGCTCGCGGCCGCCGATGACCTCGAGCGCGGCCTCGCCGTCGCCGACCACGGTCGTGTGGTGGCCGGCGAGCCGCAGGTTGAGCGAGAGCCCGGTGGCGATCGCCTCGTCGTCCTCGACGACCAGGATCTCGCGGCCGGTCATCGGGCGGTGGCTCCCGCCTGCGCGGCCGGCGCCCCCTGCGCGCCTTGCACCGCCGCGGCGGGGGCGTGCTGCTCGGCCGGTCGCCCGCGCTGGAGGAGGATGCGGAACTCGGAGCCGGCGCCGGGCGTCGAGCTGACCTCGACCTTGCCGCCGTGGGCGCGGACGATGGCGCGCACGATGGCGAGCCCGAGGCCGACGCCGGGCGCGCCGCGGTCGATCGCCGCCTGGCTGCGCTCGAAGACCTCGAACAGGCGCTCGCGCTCCTCGGGGCGGATGCCGATGCCGTTGTCCTTCACCGCCAGCTCGACCTTGCGGCCGATCGCCCGCGCCGACAGCGTGATGCGGCGGTCGCCGTCGGAGTACTTCCAGGCATTGACCAGCAGGTTGACCAGCGCGCGGGCCATCGTCTCGCGGTCGCAGACGACCTGCAGGTCGGGCTCGAGCGCGAGCTGGATCGTCGTCGGCGCGGCGAGGGTGGACGCGTCGAAGGCGGCGATCGCGTCGGACGCGAGGTCGGCGACCGCGATCGGCCGGAGGTCGAACGGGTGGCGGCCGGCCTCGAACCGCGACAGCTCGAGGGTGCGGGCCAGCAGCGCGTCGAGCCGCGTGACCTCGCGGGCGAGCAGGCTGATCACCTTCTCGCGGTCGGCCGGCGGCAGCCGGTCGCCGGCGAGCGACTCGAGCAGGAGCCGGATCGACGTCACCGGCGTGCGCAGCTCGTGCGAGACCGACGAGAAGAAGTCGTTCTGCACGCGGGCGAGCGACGCGCCCTTGTTCATCCAGATCGAGCCGAGGATGTAGCCGGTGAGGCCGGTGGCGGTGAAGCCGACCACCAGCGCGCCGATCGCGATCATCGTCACCGAGCTGCCGGCCGCCAGCATGATGATGCCGAGGACGATGAGCAGCACCGTCGGCACCATCACCGCCAGCATCAGCACGAGCTGGGCCCGGCGGAGGTGGATGATCGCCGGCGGACGTCGCATCTCCTCCGACTATGGCACGACTCGCCGCCCGCGCGGCCGCGCCCGGCCGGTCCGTCGGGCCAGCTCGGCGAAGCTCACGGGGCTGGCCAGACCGCCAGCCCTCTCGTCGATCGATCGCGCCCGCGGAGGACCTCGCGACCGATCTCGGTCAGGCGAACCCCCCCGAGCTCCGCCCGGACGGTCAGCGGTTGACGCGGCGCATGGGATCGCCGCCGATCGCGGCGCGCAGCACGTCGAAGGCGGGGGTCGGCAGCGGGCCGGCGGCGGGCTCGCCGTCGACGGGGCGCATCTCTTGCGCGCGTCCCGGCAGCGCGGCGACCTGCGGCCGCAAGCCGGCCCGCGCGAGGACGAACTCGACCGCGCGCACCCGCTCCTGCATCGACACGCTCTCGATCGGCAGGTACGAGATCCGGTACTGCTCGAGCAGGAGCTTGATCATCCCGTCGATGCGCAGCACCGACTCCCACGACACGCCGGCCCGCACGCCGTCGTCCTTGAGCAGCGACGCGTGCGGCCGGAGGAAGAAGACGGTCCCGTCGGCGACCCACTTCATGTAGTCGCGGAAGCGCTGGTCGCCCATCAGGTCGGCCAGCACGAGCGTGTGCTCGGCGGCGTAGGCGAGGTTGTCGAACGCGCGGTCCGACACGAAGGCGCCCTCGTGCAGGTGCTCGATCGAGATCTGGCGGGCGAAGACCCGGTCCTGGTACTCGGCGACCTGGTCCATGTCGGTGCGGATCGCGTCGAACGAGCTCTCCATCTCGGCGAGCACGGCGCGGGCCACCTCGGTGATCATCGGCAGGCCGTACCGGCGGCTGACGTAGCGACACAGGGTCGTCTTGCCGGTGGCGTGGCTGCCGACGAAGTAGATCCGCATGAGCCGTCTGTACTCGATCCCCATGACACCCGGCCCCCGCCGCCGCCGCCCCGCCGCCGCCGGCGCGCGGATCGCCGGCCGTTCGGCGCGCCCGTGGCACCACGCAGCCGACCATCTCACGACGCCGCTGTACCCTCCCTGGCGAGCCTCATGAGGTCGTCCCTGCGATGGGCCACCAGACGGCGCAGGGACGTGGCCTCGGCCGAGCCGTCCAGCCTGTCCAGCGCGACGGCGAGCGTCGCGATCGCCTGATCCGGCCGGCCCTGCGCGACCTCGAGGTCCGACCTCAGGTACAGCGCGGTCGCCGCTTCGATCGGCGTGGCGGCCAGCGCGATCGCGTCGGCCGCGGCGCTCGTCGCGGCCTCCAGGTCACCACGTTGCTTCTCGATCATGACGAGCCGGAGCCGCGACGCGATCCGGAGGCGATGCAGGTCGCACTGGTCGCTCAGCCTCACCGCCTCTCGAGCCTGCAGCACCGCGTCGTCCCAGCGGCGTTCGTGATAGGCGAGCTCGGCGCGCACGAGTGCCAGCGCGGTCCGGATCGACGGAGCCAGTCGTGACTCGACGCTCTCGTCGAGCGTGGCGAGCCGGCTCGCTGCTTCGCTCCACCGACCCGCGCCGAGGTCATCGATCGCGTGCCGCACGGTCAACGCGGCGGTCGTCGTGGGGGCCACTCCGTCGCGACCAAGCTCCGCCGCGGCGGCCACCGCTGCGAGCCCACCCGGCCGATCCCCGACCCGGTCGCGCGCCGCCGCGACCCCCAGCCAGAGGCTGACCAGCAGATCTCGTGACGTGCCCCGCGCGCGCGCCGCGTCGAGCGCTGCCTCTGCGACATCGAGGTCGAGCGGATCCGGCTCCGCGACGAGGAGCGCGCCCAGCGGATCCTGCTCCGGAGCGTCGGGCGCCGGAACGGAGATCCGGGCCGTGTGGCTTCGCCAGGTCGCGAAGTCTGGCGCGCGAGCCATCATCGCCGACACGCCCCGCGGTGACAGCAGCAGGATCAGCGGCCCGTCGAGCCGTCGCAACTGCTCTCGGTACCAGTTGAGCGCGCCCAGCGAGCGGTCGACGGCATCGTCATCGACGAACAGCGAGTCCAGCCCTTCGACCAGCGCCCCCGTCGACGCCGCGCCAAGCCGTGCGATCAGCGCGCCGGACTCGGCCCTCGTCGCGTCGACCACGATGTGCCGGAGCGGCGCGATCTCGCCGGCGGCGCTCCATCCGAGCACGCGGTCGACCACCCTCCGTCGGATGGGATGCTCGGGAACCTCGAGGAGCACGATCTGGAAGCCCGGGGTCACCGTCAGCACGCGGCGCAGGCGCTCGAGCTGGACGGTGTTCTCGCGGCCGAGTCCCGGCTCCAGCGCGTCCGCGGTCGCCACGCTCGGCGTCATCCAGGTTCGCCCTTCGGCGGCGCTCCGGTGGCCTCGCGCCGTTCCTCGGCTTGCTCGGCACGCACGTACGAGCGGGTCCGCTTCACCAGGGGATGGATGTCGAACCAGGTGTCGGTGTCGTACTCGAGCGCCACGAGGCCGAGCAGGATCTCGCGCTTCGAGCCCGGATCGAGATCGTCGGGGATCTCACCGGTGCGAGCGATCTCGGGAAGACGCGCGACGTACGGCTTGCCCTGCAGGAGCCGCGCGTAGTCGTTGCGGAAGTCGTTCACGACATCGTCGACCATCCGCGCGGTGAACGGCGGCTCTCCGACGATGGGCAGCTCCCCGACGATGCGCAGCAGATCGCGGACACACCCGCCGCTCAGCCGCACGATCTGCTCCACCACGTCGGTGCCGGCAAACAGGCTCGGGGCGACGCGGCGGGCGAGCAGCCGCGTCATCGCGGCGATGCCCTCGGGATCGTCTCCACGCGTCGCGTCCTGCGGAGGCCGCCGCACACCCACCATCGGCAGGGTCGTGCGGATGGCGCCCGGATACGCCCGGTCCAGCTCGTGCGTGCTGTAGTTGAGCGAGATCGGGTAGGTCATCACCATGTGCGCCGGAAGGTCGAGCGCCGGCAGGTCACGGGCGAAGAGCACCTCGTGCAGCGAGTGACCGCCCTCGAGGCTCTGCTCGGGGACCTTCTCGAGGTTGTCGATCACGAAGACGAGCTCGGCCACGTCCGGAGGTAGCTGCTGCCGGACCTCGAGGATCAGGTTGCGGGTCAGGTCGAGAAGCTCCTGTCGTTGTCCGAGCGCTGCCTTGCTGAACCTGGCGGCCACCTCCGAGCTGATCTTGAGCGCCGCCGCGAGGAACGGGATTCCGGCGACGTCCGCCAGCTTCTTGGCCGTCTCACCGACGCTCTGCGAGGCTCTCGCGAGCTCGGCCAGGCGCTCGAGCAATGGCTTGACCGCACGCGTCGACCTGAGATCGATCCGCGGCGCCTTCTGGAGCGCCGCCAGCACCGCGACGAGCACCTGCGGCAGACGAAGCTCCCACGGACTGACGTACTCGTCGGCGTCGACGTACACGACGTGGAACGAGGTGCCGTCCTTCGGCGTCGCGAGCTGGTTGGCGAGGCGCAGCAGCTCGGTGGACTTGCCGCATCCCGAGTGGCCGGTGACGAGCTCCCGGCGATGAGCACGGTCACTCGCGCGCAGCCGGCGCTCGATCCGGTCGAACCGGTCCCCGCCTTGAACCGCCGAGAGATCTTCGTGTAGCTGGCGGTCAGCGGCCTGCAGCGGCGCGGTCGGATCGCATACGGCTCGAACGAGGACGGCCTGCGTGACCGGCAGCGGATACCGCTCGCTGAGGGACCTGACCTCCATCGACGGGATCGTAGCACCGCCCCTCGCGCCTCACGGGCCGGCGACGGTCCATCGGCGGGGTCGCGGCGCGTGCGGGTGCGCCCCCGGCGGATGCGAGGGCGGCCGGGCGGATTGCGGCGGGGGGCGGTGCGTGCCAGCCTGATCGGTGATGATCGACGACGGTGTGCGGGCGCGCGACGGCAGCGCCAGCCGGCTGTGGTCGATGGTGGCCGCCGTCGTCCTCGTGCTGGTCGGCGCGGCCGGCGCGTGGCGCGCCGCCGTGACCGGCGCCGACTTCATGTACGACCTCGAGCAGCCGCGCAGCCCGCTCGCCCGCAGCGAGCCGGTGATCGTCGATCCGCACACGCGCCGGCTGTCGGACCACGTGGTCCTCGTCATCGTCGACGGCCTGCGCTGGGACGCCTCGCGCAAGATGCGCTACCTGGCCACCCTGCGCGCCGCCGGCGTCGACAGCCACGCGACCTCGCACTACCCGACGTGGTCGCGGCCCAACTACGTCTCGATCCTCACCGGCGTGCCGCCGCAGGCGAGCGGCGTGCGCACGAACCGGCACTACACGCCGGTGTCGCTCGACAGCCTGATGGACCGGGTGCACGCCGCCGGCCTGCACAGCGCGTCGGCCAGCGACGCGAGCCCGCTGCCGGCGCTGTTCCTGCGGCCGGTCGATCCGGCGCAGAAGGCGGCCGTCGACAAGGTCGACATCGACGTCATGCTCGACAAGGAGGAGGACGACGACATCCCGCCGATGCCGGAGCTGGAGCTGCGGTCGCCGTTCGACGACGGCCGCTACACGCCGTGGCCGGGCGGGCTGGTCGACGCGGTGCGCGAGCAGCTCGCGGCCGGCCACGACCTGCAGGTGATCCTCATCAGCATGGTCGACAACGCCGGCCACGCGCACGGCGCCGACAGCCGCGAGTACGCCGACGCGGTGCAGGTCGCCGACCGCACGCTCGCGCGCGTGCTGCCGGCGCTCGACCTCGCGCACGACACCATCATCGTCACCGCCGACCACGGCCACACCGGGCCCGGCGGCCACGGCGGCCTCGAGCCGGAGGTGCTCTACGTGCCGCTGGTCGTCGTCGGGGCCGGCGTGCGGCCGGGCGCGCTGCCGCTCGACGCCCGGCTGATCGATCTCGCGCCGACCGCGGCCGCGCTGCTCGGCATCCCGGCGCCCGGCCACGGCCTCGGCCGCACGCTGACCGAGATCCTCGACCTCACGCCCGCCGAGGTCGCCGCCCGCCAGCAGGCCGACGCGACCCGGCTGGCCGTCACCGAGAAGGTCGTGCGCGACTCGCGCGCGCAGTCGCTCCTCGACGAGCTGCGCCACCGCGGCCGCCGGCTGTTCTCGATCGCCGCCGTCGGCGGCGGCCTCGTCGCGCTCGCGCTGTGGCTGCGCCGGCGGCGCGGCGTGATCTTCGCGTGGCGGTCGCTCGCGCTCGGCGTGCCGGTCTTCTTCGTCGTCTACTACGCGATGATCGCGGCGCTCGGGCAGCGGTTCTCGCCGTCGTTCCTGCCGGAGCGCGGCCACATCGCGCTCGAGCTGGCGAAGTACGGCGTGATCGGCGTGGTCGCCCACGTCGTCGTCGGCTGGCTCGTGCTGCGGCGCCGCCACGACCTCGCCGAGCGGCTCGCGCTCGCCAACGGCAACGCGCTGGTCGGCCTCGGGCTCACCATGGTGCCGGCCGGCCTGATGTGGGCGTTCTTCCCGCCGCCGTACGTCGAGGTGCCGGGGCCGCGGCTGCTCGTGCTGATCCCGGCGGTGCAGGTCGCGCTCGCGCTCTACGCGATCGCGATCCTGCTGGCGCTGCTCGTCGAGGTCGTCGTCTTCTTCGCG
>DASZXE010000299.1:0-5736 GCA_035546475.1 Kofleriaceae bacterium | reverse complement strand
CGGGCGGCGCCCCGAAGCGGTCGCGCACCCAGGCGGCGAACGTCTCCGGCTCCCGCGCCAGCTCGAGCGCGCGGCTGCAGAGCTCGACGACATGAGCCGGGAAGTCGCTGTCGCGGTTGCAGACCCAGCGCAGGTAGCTGGCGTCGTCGCTCGCGGCCAGCTCGGCCAGCGGCATGCCCTCGTTCTTGCCGAACGCCAGCACCGCCACGCCGCTGTCCTCGTCCCACTGCACGTGCTCGGACGGCCCGATCCACCGCGCGCGCGCCGGGTTGCAGATCCGCTCGAGCTCGTCCCAGCCGTGCTCGTCGAGGCCGAACGCGGTCAGCATCCCCTCGAGCACGCGGCCGGTCGCCGCGACGTCGGCCACCGCCGAGTGCGCGTCCTCGAACGTCTCGCCGACGAACCGCTCGTGCGCGTTCAGCAGCCGCCGCGGCTCGCGCTGCTGCCACAGCCGGAACGGGTCGACGACCTTCTTGCCGACCAGGTCGAGCGTCCCCCGCCCGGCCCGCCGCCACTCCGCCTGCAGCATGCCGACGTCGAAGGCGAGGTTGTAGCCGACGATCACCTCGGCGGCCGCGAACCAGGCCGCGATCTCGTCGATGCAGCGCTCGAACCCGGGGCAGCCGGCCAGCTCCTCCATCGAGATGCCGTGGACCTTCTGCGCCTTCGGGTGGATCGGCACCGTCGGCTTGAACCGCCAGATCTTGTAGTCCGTGCCCGACAGGCCGCGCTGCATGCACAGCTCGATGACCTGGTCGCGCTTGCGGTCCTTGCCGGTCGTCTCGACGTCGAAGATGAGGAGCCGCGCGTCCGACCGCCGCGGCGAGGCCACCGGCGGCGGCGGGCACTCGGCCACGAGCTGGAGGACCTCGGCCGCAACCTCCGCCGCAGCCTCCACCGCCGCCGCCCCGGGCTCGACGGCCACCGGCCCCGACCCCTCCGCCGCCGGCAGGAGCGACTCGACCACCGCCACCGCCGCCAGCGTCGCCTCGGTCGCCACGGTCGCCTCGGTCCGGCCCTTGCCGCGCCGCGCGCGCCGGCCGCTCGCCTCCGCGGCGCCGGGAGCCGCGCCCGACGCGGAAGCAGGCGCGGGCGCGTCGAACAGGCCCGGGAACAGCGGCAGGGACTCCATGCTCGGGTGCCGACGAGGATAGGGGTCGGCTCTGACAGCGAACCGCGCGCCGCCGCCGATCCCGGGCGCGATCCCGCGGCCCGGTTTGCCTCGCCCCCGTCCCGGCGCGATAGTGCCGCGATGCGCGTCCGCGACTGCCTCCCGCTCGCCGCCGCCGTCGCTGCCGCCACCGCCGCCGTCGCCGCAGCCGCCGGGTGCAAGGTCCGGGAGCCCTCCGCCATCGACTCCAGCTACACCGACGACTACGAGCGCGACTCGATCGGCGGCGACTACAACAAGACCGGCGCCGGCTACCGGGTCGCCGACGGCGCCCTCAACGCCCATGGCGCCCACAACCATCCCCTGTGGCTCGCCCGCCGCCTCCCCCCGGGCGACCTGCAGATCGACCTCGACGCCTGGTCGAACTCCCCCGACGGCGACATCAAGGTCGAGGTCTACGGCGACGGCCACTCGTTCGACCCCGACGCCGGCCGCTACATGGCGACCTCGTACGTCCTCGTCTTCGGCGGCTGGCACAACCAGAAGTCGATCCTGGCCAACCGCGACGAGCACGGTACGACGATGGCGTCGCGCACCACGCCGAAGGTCGTGCCGGGCAAGCACTACCACTGGCGCATCCTCCGCAAGGGCGCCGTCATCGACTGGTACATCGACGACATGACGACGCCGTTCCTCCACTACGACGATCCCGACCCGCTGTCGGGCCCGGGCCACGACTACTTCGCCTTCGACAACTGGGAGTCGGACACCTGGTTCGACAACCTCGTCATCCGCCGGCCATCCTGACCCGCCGCGCAGTACCCGGATGGTGCCACCGTGCTAGTCCGCCTCCTCTACCGCTACCTGCGCCCGTACGCGCGCCAGCTCCTGGTCGTCGTCGCGCTGCAGCTCGTGGCGACGATCGCGTCGCTGTTCCTGCCGAACCTGAACGCCCACATCATCGATCGCGGCGTCGCGGTCGGCGACACCAGCACGATCCTGCGCACCGGCGGCGTCATGCTCGCCGTCGCCGCGCTGCAGGTGCTGTGCACGATCGCCGCCGTCTACGTCGGCGCCCGGGTCGCGATGAGCTACGGCCGCGACCTGCGCGCCGGCGTCTTCGCGCGGGTCGGCACCTTCTCGGCGCGCGAGGTCGGCACCTTCGGCGCGCCGTCGCTCATCACCCGCACCACCAACGACGTCCAGCAGGTGCAGATGCTGGTGCTGGTGAGCTGCACGATGCTGGTGATGGCGCCGATCATGTGCGTCGGCGGCATCGTGATGGCGCTGCGCGACGACCTCGTGCTGTCGCGGCTCCTGCTGGTCGCGGTGCCGGTGCTGGCCGGCGCGATCGGCCTGGTCATCTCGCGCATGGTGCCGCGCTTCCGCGCGATGCAGCCGCGCATCGACACCGTCAACCGCGTGCTGCGCGAGCAGATCACCGGCATCCGGGTCGTGCGCGCGTTCGTGCGCGAGCCCGAGGAGGCGGCCCGCTTCGGCCACGCCAACGACGAGCTGACCGAGAGCGCGCTCGCGGTCGGCCGCCTGCAGGCGCTGATGTTCCCGACGGTGATGCTGGTCTTCAACCTGTCGTCGATCGCCGTCCTCTGGTTCGGCGCCAAGCGGGTCTCGGCCGGCGCGATCGAGGTCGGCGCGCTCACCGCCTTCCTCTCGTACCTGATGCAGATCCTGGTGTCGGTGATGATGGTGTCGTTCCTCGCCATCATGATCCCGCGCGCCGCGGTCTGCGCCGAGCGCATCGAGGAGGTGCTGGCGACCTCGTCGTCGGTGGCGCCGCCCGCCAAACCGGTGACGCCGACCGGCACGCCCGGCCTGGTCGAGCTGCGCACCGCCGAGTTCCGCTACCCGGGCGCGAAGGACGCGGTGCTGAGCGACATCTCGTTCACCGCCCGGCCCGGCGAGGTCACCGCCATCATCGGCAGCACCGGCGCCGGCAAGACGACGCTCGTGCAGCTCATCGCCCGCCTCGTCGACACCACCTCCGGCGAGGTCCGCATCGCCGGCACCGACGTGCGCCAGCTCGATCCCGACCGGCTGTGGGCGCGGATGGGGCTGGTGCCGCAGCGCGCGTACCTGTTCTCCGGCACGGTCGCGTCGAACCTGCGGGTCGGCAAGCCGGACGCCACCGACGACGAGCTGTGGGCCGCGCTCGAGATCGCGCAGGCCCGCGACTTCGTCCGGGCGATGCCGCAGCAGCTCGAATCGCCGATCGCGCAGGGCGGCACCAACGTGTCGGGCGGCCAGCGCCAGCGGCTGTCGATCGCGCGGGCGATCCTGCGCGACCCCGACCTCTACCTGTTCGACGACTCGTTCTCGGCGCTCGACGTCGCGACCGACGCGCGGCTGCGCGCGGCGCTGAGGCCGATCACGGCGAAGGCGACGGTCATCGTCGTCGCCCAGCGGGTGTCGACGATCCGCGACGCCGAGCAGATCCTCGTGCTCGACGGCGGCCGCGTGGTCGGCCGCGGCACCCACGCCGAGCTCCTGCGCGACTGCCCGACCTACCAGGAGATCGTCGGCTCGCAGCTCACCATGGCGGAGGCCGCATGAGCGACCGTGGCGCACCCCCGCGGGCCGAGGCAGCTCGGGCGCCGTCGCCGCCGCCGCGCGGCCCGTTCGCGATGGGCCAGGCGCCGCCGCAGAAGGCGAAGGCGTTCAAGCCGTCGGCGCGCCGGCTGATCGGCCAGCTCGCCCCCGAGCGCAAGGGCATCATCGCCGTGATCGCGCTCGGCATGACCAGCATCGGGCTGTCGCTGTCGGGCCCGCGGCTGCTCGGTCGCGCGACCGACCTCATCTTCGGCGGCCTGTTCGGCCAGAAGCTGCCGGCGACGATGACGAAGGCGCAGGCGATCGCGTCGTTGCGCGCGCGCGGCGAGACCCGCACCGCCGACATGCTGTCGTCGATGCACGTGGTGCCCGGCCACGGCGTCGACTTCGCCGCGGTCGCCCACGTCCTCGAGCTGGTGATGCTGCTCTACATCGGCTCGTCGCTGTTCGCGTGGATGCAGGGCTACCTGCTCAACATCCTGGTCCAGCGGACCGTGCGGCGGATGCGCACGCAGGCGCAGGCGAAGCTCGACCGGCTGCCGCTCGCCTACTTCGACACCCAGCCGCGCGGCGAGCTCCTGAGCCGCGTGACGAACGACATCGACAACGTCGCGATGGGCCTCCAGCAGACGCTGTCGCAGATCCTGCTGGCGCTGCTCACCGTGGTCGGCGTGCTGATCATGCTGTTCTGGCTGTCGCCGCTCTTGGCGACGGTGATGCTGGTGACGGTGCCGCTGTCGGTGGTGACGACCGCGAAGATCGCGCGGCGCGCGCAGAAGCGGTTCGCCGCGCAGTGGGCGCACGTCGGCGCGCTGAACGGCCAGATCGAGGAGGCGTTCACCGGCCACAGCCTGGTCAAGGTGTTCGGCCAGCAGCGCGCGGTCGAGGGCCGCTTCGGCGCGAAGAACCAGGAGCTCTACGAGGCCAGCTTCAAGGCCCAGTTCATGTCGAGCGTGATCATGCCGGCGATCACGTTCATCGGGAACCTGACCTACGTCGCGATCGCGGTGGTCGGCGGGCTGCGGGTGTCGTCGGGCGCGATGGCGCTCGGCAGCGTGCAGGCGTTCATCCAGTACTCGCGGCAGTTCAGCCAGCAGCTCGGCCAGCTCGCCAACATGGCCAACGTGCTGCAGTCGGCGGTGGCGTCGGCCGAGCGCGTCTTCGAGCTGCTCGACACGCCGGAGCAGCCGCCCGACGTCGCGCCCGGGATGTCGACGGCGCTGCTCCACCGGCCGGTGCGCGGCGAGGTGCGCTTCGAGCACGTCCACTTCCGCTACAAGCCGGACCAGCCGCTGATCGAGGACCTGTCGCTGGTCGCGAAGCCGGGCCAGACGATCGCGATCGTGGGACCGACCGGCGCCGGCAAGACGACGCTGGTCAACCTGATCATGCGCTTCTACGAGCTCGACGGCGGCCGCATCCTGCTCGACGACGTCGACATCGCGTCGGTGCCGCGCGCCGAGGTGCGCTCGAAGATCGGCATGGTGCTGCAGGACACCTGGCTGTTCGGCGGGACGATCCGCGACAACATCCGCTACGGCAAGCCGGACGCCACCGACGCGGAGCTCGAGGAGGCGGCGAAGGCGACCTACGTCGACCGCTTCGTGCGCCACCTGCCGGACGGCTACGAGACGAAGATCGACGAGGAGGCGTCGAACGTGAGCGCGGGCGAGAAGCAGCTCCTCACCATCGCGCGGGCGTTCCTGATGGATCCGGCGATCCTGATCCTCGACGAGGCGACGTCGTCGGTCGACACCCGGACGGAGGTGCTGGTGCAGCACGCGATGGCGGCCCTGCGCGCCGACCGCACGTCGTTCGTGATCGCGCACCGGCTGTCGACGATCCGCGACGCGGACCTGATCCTGGTGATGGAGCACGGCCAGATCGTCGAGCAGGGGACGCACGAGGCGCTGCTGGCCCGGCGGGGCGCGTACCACGCCCTCTACAACGCGCAGTTCGCGGCGTCGGCCCCGGCCGCGGCCTGACCGCGCGGGGCGGCGCGAGGCGCGGGGCGGCGCGCGGCGGGCGGGTGGCGTTGACCGCGCCGGCGGCGTGCG